>CACZPX010000243.1 GCA_902783095.1 uncultured Lachnospiraceae bacterium | reverse complement strand
TTCTGCGAGACCTACTTCCCGGATATGATCCCGAACCTGTCTTCCTGCAAGAGCCCGCAGACCATGCAGGGCGCCATCATCAAGTCCTACTATGCCGAGAAGAAGGGCATCGATCCCAAGGACATCGTGGTCGTATCCGCTATGCCGTGCACCGCGAAGAAGTTCGAGATCGTGCGTCCTGACGAGTGCGGCACCGGCTATCCGGACGTGGACTACGTCATCACCACCAGAGAACTGGCCCGCATGATCAAGAAGGCCCGCATCAAGTTCGAGACTCTGCCGAACGAGCCGTTCGACAGCCCTCTGGGCGAGTCCACCGGCGCGGCTGTCATCTTCGGCGCGACCGGCGGCGTTATGGAAGCCGCGCTTCGTACCGCTGTCGAGAAGCTGACCGGCGAGACCCTGCCGAAGCTTGACTTTGAAGAAGTCCGCGGCACCGCCGGCATCAAGGAAGCCACCTATCACGTGGCCGGCCTGGACGTCAAGGTTGCTGTCGCCTCCGGTCTGTCCAACGCCAGAAAGCTGCTGGAGATGGTGCAGAAGGGCGAGAAGGACTACACCTTCATCGAGATCATGGCCTGCCCGGGCGGCTGCGTAAACGGCGGCGGCCAGCCTCAGCAGCCCGCGTACGTCCGCAACACCGTGGACATCCGCGCCCTGCGTGCCGGCGCTCTGTACCGCAACGATGCGGCCAAGACGCTGCGCAAGTCTCATGAGAACCCTGAGATCATCAAGCTGTACAATGAGTATCTGGGCGAGCCGAACAGCCACAAGGCTCACGAGCTGCTGCACACGACCTACATTGCACGCAAGATCAACAAGGATCTGTAAGCAATACCGAATCGCGGCGGGGCTTACAAGGCCCGCCGCCCGGTGATCAAAGATCACCAGCCAGTATCAAAAAGAGTAAGGCCGGGGCGAAAACCCCGGCCTGTTTTTATTCTTTTTCCGTCACAGCAGTTCCTCCAGGATCGCCGCGGCCTGCGCCACCAGCTGCGGGCAGGGACGGGGCTTTAAGCCCTTTTGGGCGCCCTCTTCCGGCGTCATGCCGCGCGGCACGGTGCCTTCCAGCAGCTCCTTGCAGCGCAGGGCGCCGCCCGCTTCACGGAAGCGCTCCCCAAAGGCTTTCACCCGCTCGTAGTGGGCCTTTTTGGCCTCCGGATCCTCCGGGTCCGCGTAGCCGCGAACGAGTCCCAGTACCAGCAGGGCGCCGGACATGGCGCCGCAGACCTCGCCAAGGCCGCCCATGCCGCCCCCAAAGGAGGAGGATGCGCGGGCCATCGCGTCCTGGTCCAGCCCCGCCTTGTCGCAGAAGGCACAGGCCACCGCCTGCGCACAGTTATACTTTTGCAGGAACAGTTCCTGCGCTCTCTTTACGTGATCCATGTTGCTCCTCCTCTTTCGTTTCGCCGCACCGGCGCGCTGCCATCCTGTGGGTTTTATGCTTTGCTCTCCAGCACAGTCCTGAAACGTTTTTCAACCGGTGATCAGCTGCAGCGCCGCGCTACCCTTTCGCACGAACAGCGGCATCCGGTCGATGGGCGCTTCCGCGGCAACGGTCTGACCGCCCGCGTATTCCCTGCCTGTGGCCGCGTCCGTCCAGTCGCAGCCCGCCGGCAGATACACGTCCCGCTGCCGTACGCCGGCCGCGAGCACCGGCGCGCACAGGATATCCGGGCCGAACAGGTACTCGTCCGTAACGTCCCAGGCCTTTTTATCCTCCGGGAATTCATAGAACAGCGTCCGGATCACCGGCGTGCCCTTCTCGTGCGCGGCGCGCATCTGCTCTTTTATGTAGGGGCGCAGCGCATAGCGCAGGCGGATATATTTTTCCATCATCTGTTCCAGCTGCGGCGTGTAGCTCCAGATCTCGTTTCCGGCGCCGCTGGAACACAGGCCGCCGCCGCTCGTGCCGAGTGGTTTGGTGTGCGGATCGCGGTTGCCGTGCAGCCGCATCACCGGGCAGAACGTTCCGAACTGGAACCAGCGGGCCAGCAGTTCGTGGAAGGCGGGATCCTCCACGTGGCCGCCGTGGAAACCGCCGATATCCGCCGTCCACCAGGTGATGCCGGCCAGACCCATGTTGAGGCCAGCGGTCAGCTGGTAGCGCAGATAGGTGAAGGTGGAGGGCACGTCGCCGCTCCAGGCCAGCGCGCCGTAGCGCTGACTGCCCGCCCAGGCGCAGCGGATCAGGTTGATGGGGTTTTCCACCCCGTCCTTTTTCATGCCCTCGTAAAAAGCCTGCGCGTAGGTGAGCGGGTAGATGTTGCCGCACTCCAGCGCGGTCCCGGCGTAGTACCGGTACTGGTCCCAGTCCGGCACGGAGTATTCCGGTTCCGCCTCGTCCAGCCACAGAATGGAGACGCCCTTGTCCAGATAGTTTTCCTTGACGATGCCGTACACGTATTCCCGGGTCTCGGGATTGGTGGTGTCCATAAAGGTCTCAAAGCCGCGGCACTCCATGGTGACCGGGATGCCCCGCGCCGTCTGCACCAGCAGGCCGCGGTCCTTCATCTCATTATAGTGGACGCTCGCGCGGTCCACGGTGGGCCACACGGACACCATCAGCTTCATGCCCATGGCGTTCAGTTCGCGCACCATCCCCGCCGGATCCGGGAAATAGTCCGGATCAAAGGTCCAGTCGCCCTGCTGCGGCCAGTGGAAGTAGTCCAGCACGATCACGTCCACCGGGACGCCGCGTCTGTGGTACTCTCTCGCCACCGTCAGCAGCTCCTCCTGCGTCTGATAGCGCAGCTTGCACTGCCAGAACCCCATGGCAAAGTCCGGCATCATCGGCACGGTGCCGGTCACCTGCGCGTAGGCCTCCTCTATGGCGGCCGGCGTATCGCCCGCGCAGATCCAGTAGTCGATCTGTTTGGCGGAGGTGAATTCCCACTCCGTCACGTTTTTTGCAAATTCCACGCGGCCGATGGCCGGTACGTTCATCAGCAGGCCGTAGCCCAGACTGGAGACCGCAAAGGGCACGGAGGCCTGCGTATTCTTCTGCTCCAGCTCCAGATGGCAGCCCTTTAAGTCCAGATAGGGGTGCTGATACTGCCCCATGCCGAAGATCTTCTCCTCGTCGCGGGCCTTAAAGTGCAGGCGGATGCGGTGCTGCTGCCCCTCGCCCGGATAGTACTGGCGTCCGGCCTGGCACTCCATGGTGATGTCGTCCAGGTGGTCCCAGTTCTCGTCGCCGTAGTCCCAGGAACGGTAGTATTCCTCCAGTAAAACGCCGCCCCTGTCATTGGTAAAGACCAGTTTGCCGTACGGGTCGATGCTGCAGGTGATATTGCCGTTGCTCACCCGCGCGCCCTGCTCCGTGATCGTCACGGTGCCGGCCGTCTGTTTCGGCAGCAGCGCCCAGTCCTCCGGCGCAAAGCGGCTGTTTTTGGTCGCGCGCACGCGCAGGCCGCTGCCCCAGGGCGTAATGACCACGGTCTCGCCGCGGCGCTTAAACTCCAATCCATCCGCCGTTTCCCTAAAAAACTGCATTTGCTCTTCTCCTGTTTTCTCCTGTTTACTTTCTTGTCACCTCTATGGCGTTGCCGCTGCCGTCCGCGTTCATCGACCCGCGCAGCGTATCGCCGTCCAGCGTCACGTACCAGCAGTGGATCATGGAATACCCGCCCGGCTGATCGATCCAGGCATCCTCCAACAGCCGGTAAGCGCCGTCGCCGTCGTACTCGATCTTCATGGTATAGGACCCGCTCTTGGAATTGGACCGTCCGGCCAGGTTGTAGAAGGCAAAGGTGCCCTTCAGCACGCCGTCCTCCTCATAGACGGTCACCGTGCAGCCGGTCTTGCCCTGTCCGGCGGTGTAGCTGCCCTCGTAGGTCCCGATCAGTTCCGCCCCTTCCACGGCCGCAGTGCCCGTGCCGGGCATGACGCCGCCGTGCGCCGTCGTCTCTTCCTGCGCCTCCGGTTCGGTGGTCTCGGGCTCCGTCTCTTCGGGCTCCGTCTCTTCCGTCTCCGCCGCCGTTTCCCGCTGCGGCGCACCGTCCAGCACGAACCGGTATTCATCGGTTTTGTTCATGAACCAGAGCCCCAGGTCGTACGGCGACGGCCGCCCTTCCGGATATGCCGGTGTCCTGTCGATCACGTAGCAGAGCACAATGGGCACCTTGCCCAAGTGATTGCTCACCATCTTGGCGCTGGGCCCGTAGTCGCTGCGCTCAAACGCCCTGTCGGGCCAGTCCACGCCAAACAGCTGGGACTCGCTGGTATAGTATACCATCAGCGAAGCCGCCGTGGTGCCGATGCCCAGATTAAAGTGCGTGGTGACCGTATTTTCTTTGGTGATGTCGTACCCCTCGGTCTCGTTAAAGGCCTCCAGATAACCCACCGCGTAAAAGACCTCGTCGTAATTGATGAACGTCTTGTAGACCGCGTTGTCGAACATATTCGAGTAATGGCAGCCCATGGTCTCCTGGCTGGGCAGGGCGTTGTCCTTTCCGACCTGGGCCCACGCCGCGGACAGGGTCTCGTAATCGTTCGTATAGCTGATCCACTGGCTCAGATGCAGCGTGTGCCGGATCACGTAGCCGTCCGACCGGTTGGTGGTCACTTCCTCAAAGTCGTACCATTCTATATCGTCGGCCGCCGTTTGCGTGGGCTCCTCCGTGGGTTCCTCCAGCGTTTCGGTCGGCGCCTCGGTCGTATTCTGCGCGCTCCAGGCGCTCTGCGGCGTCCCTTCCCCGGCAGGCTCCGTATTGCGGGCCTCCGAACCGCCGCAGTCCTGCAGCAGGATCACGATCAGCACGGTCACCGCCACCACGGCCGCTGCAAGCCCGATGATCAGGCCCGTTCGTTTTTTCTTCGGAGCCGGCTGCGGCATCCCGTTTTCCGGATAGTAAGACTGAACGGCCGCCTCATAAGGCTGATAGGACGCCTCGTAGGGCTGATT
>CACZPX010000242.1 GCA_902783095.1 uncultured Lachnospiraceae bacterium | reverse complement strand
TTTCGCGATCGCCTTGTCGCCCTCGTGGGTGGCAAAGAGCGGGTTGAACACGCCGGTCAGCTCGCCGCCCGCGTAGAGCATCGCGCCTCGCTTCTTTTCGGGTGCGGCGGTCTGGGCGGGCGTCGACTCATCCGTACCGTCCGCGCTGCTGCCGTCCCCCGCCGCCTGCGTGGTACCGGCTGCAGAGCCGTCCGCGGCGGCTTCCGCCGTCGTCGTCCCGTCGCTGTCTTTCGCGGTATCGGCGGACGCGGCGTCGGTCTGTGCGGCGTCTTCCTGTTCGACCGGCAGCGTCTCTGTCGATTCCTGACAGCCGGCCAGTGAAAACAGCATCACCCCCGCCAAAAGCAGGGCCATCATCTTCTTCATCTTCATTTCTTACTCCTGTTCCCCTTCCCAGGGCAGATCCTCGCTCTCGTCCTTTTTATGGCGGAGCATCAGGTCCTTCATGGCCTCGCCGGCCGGTTTCCCTTCAAAGAGGATTTGATTTACTTCTGCCACGATGGGCATCTCTACTTTATATTTTCGGGAAAGCGCCAGCGCCGCGCGGGCACTGTACACGCCTTCCACTACCATTCCTACCTTTTCCATGGCCTCTTCCATGGTCGCCCCCTGTCCCAGCAGGATGCCGGCCCTGCGGTTGCGGCTGTGCATGCTGGCACAGGTCACGATCAGATCGCCTATGCCGGACAGGCCGGACAGCGTCTGGTGCTTTGCGCCCATCGCCTTGCCCAGCCGGGAGATCTCGGCCATGCCGCGCGTGATCAGGGCCGCTTTGGTGTTGTCGCCGTAGCCCAGCCCGTCCGCGATGCCGGCGGACAGCGCGATCACGTTCTTGACGGAACCGCCGAGCTCGATCCCCAAAATGTCCGGGCTGGTATACACCCGGAACACGGGGCTCATGAAGATCTCCTGCAGCCTTTCCGCCGTGGCCTTCTTTTCCGCGCCAATCACGCAGGTGGTCGGGATGCCGCGGCTTACTTCCTCCGCGTGGCTGGGTCCGGACAGGACCGCGACCTCCGCCTGCGGGATCTCCTGCACGATCTGCTCGCGCGGAAACAGGAGGGTCCCCTCTTCTATGCCCTTCGCCACGTTCACGATGAGCGTGCCGGGCGCCACCTTTTCGCTGATCAGACGCGCGGTGCGCCGCACGTAGACGCTCGCCACCGCCATCACCAGCAGGTCCGCACCGGACAGCGCCTCGTCCAGGTCCTTCGTCAGCCGGATCGCCTCCGAAAGCGTCACGCCCGGCAGGTTTGCCGGTTCCCGCTTCTCGATAAGCGCATCGATCTCCCGCGCCACCGCGGACCAGACCGTCACCCGGTGTCCGTTGTTATTCAGTAAAACCGCTATGCCGAGTCCCCAGGTGCCCGCACCCAGGACCGTGATATTGGCCATCTCTATCCTCCAAACCGTTTATGTCCGCCGCGTTCTTTGCGCGGTGTCATTCACTCTTCTTTTCAAAGATCTTCCGCTCGTTGCCGGCGAGGAGCCGTTTGATATTCTCCCGATGCTTCCATACCAGCATGAGACTGATCAGCGCCGCCAGAATACAGGACTCCGGCCGCAGATGGCGGTAGAGCGCCGTTCCGTCGAACACGCATATAAGCAGCCAGCCGATCAGATATTCCGCCGCGATCAGAAGGGACCCCAGGGACACGTACCGCGTCGCGATCACCGTGCCGAAAAAGATGACGATCCCGATATAGGTCAGGAGCGGGCTGGTGCTGATGATCAGGCCGCCCAGGACCGCCACGCCCTTGCCGCCGTGAAACTGCATGAAAAACGGGAAATTGTGTCCCAGCGTGCAGCCCACGCCCGCGTACAGCATGAACAGTACGTTGTTTCCGCCGCGCAGCGCCGCGGAATCGCCAAACAGCCAGGCGCAGATAAAGCAGGCCAGAATGGCCTTGGCCAGATCGCCGATCAGCACGATCAGGCCGGCCTTCTTTCCGAGCGTCCGCAGAGCGTTCGTGGTGCCGGAATTGCCGCTTCCCTGCGTGCGGATATCGATCCCCTTCAGCTTGCCGTACAGGTAGCCGGTCTGGAACAGGCCGAACGCGTAGCCGATCAGCAGCGAAATGATCCTCCGTAAGACAAGACTCATGAATTCTCCCCCTTCCGCTCGCGGTAGATGATCCGGATGGCCGTTCCCTTAAAGCCGAAGGCCTCACGCAGCTGGTTTTCAATGTACCTGGTATACGAAAAATGCGTCAGTTCCTTATCGTTGATAAAGATCACGAACGTCGGCGGCTTCACCGAGACCTGCGTGATGTAGTACAGGCGCAGGCGTCTGCCCTTGTCGGACGGCGGCTGCTTCATCACCGTCGCCTCCGAGAGGATCTCGTTCAAGACGCCCGTCGCCACGCGCAGGTTCTGGTTGGCGATGATCGTGTCGATGTAGTCGTACAGCTTGATCAGCCGCTGGCCGGTCTTCGCCGACACGAACACGAGTTCCGCGTACGGCAGAAACGAGAGGGTCTGGCGGACCTTGGCCTCGAACTCCTTGGCGGTGCGGTCGTTCTTTTCGATCTTGTCCCACTTGTTGACCACGATCAGGATCCCCTTGCCCCGGTCGTGCGCGATGCCCGCGATCTTGGCGTCCTGCTCGGACACGCCGTCGTCCGCGTCGATCACCAGCAGCACCACGTCCGCGCGCTCTACCGCCGCGACGGCCCGGATGATGGAGAAGCGTTCGATCTCCTCCTTGATCCTGCTCTTGCGGCGCAGGCCGGCGGTGTCGATCAGCACGTATTCCTTCTTATTGTAGCGCACCGCGGAGTCCACCGCGTCGCGCGTGGTCCCCGCCACGTCGGAGACGATCATGCGGTCCTCGCCCAGCAGGCGGTTGACGATGGAGGACTTGCCCACGTTGGGCTTGCCCACGATGGCGATGCGGGGACGGTCGTCCTCTTCCTGCTCGCCCGCGTGCACCGGCAGCAGTTTTGCCGCCTCGTCCAGCATATCGCCGATGCCCAGTCTGGACGCCGCGGAGATGGGGATGGGATCGCCCACGCCCAGCTTGTAAAACTCGTAGATGTCCGCCAGCTGCTTCTGGAAATTGTCCACCTTGTTGACCACCAGCAGCACGGGCTTTTTCGCGCGGCGCAGCATGTCCGCCACCTTCTCGTCCGCGTCCGTCAGGCCCTCCCTGGCGTCCGTCAGAAACAGGATCAAATCCGCCGTGTCTATGGCGATCTCCGCCTGGGCGCGCATGCTGGCAAGAATATGATCGCTCGAGTCGGGCTCGATGCCGCCCGTGTCGATCAGGGTGTAGCTGCGGTCCAGCCATTCGATCTCCGCGTAAATGCGGTCTCTCGTCACACCGGGCGTATCCTGGACGATGGAGATGCGCTCTCCCGCCAGGACGTTGAACAGGGTGGATTTTCCCACGTTCGGTCTTCCGATGATCGCAATGATAGGTTTGCTCATAATCCCTTCCGTTCCTACTATAGCCGATTGCCGGCCAAAGTTTATTACAAAAATATTACAATCTGTTGATGTGCCGCCTGCTTTCTAACGCTGCTCCCATTCCGGGTAGCTGCGGTAGGAGGTCAGATGGCTCTCCTCGCCCAGCAGCGCGGCCAGAAGCTCGCCGCCGCTCGTTCCCGTCACGCGGACCTTTACGCCCAGGGCGGCCTCCACGTCGTCCGTGGTCAGATCGTCCAGCAGCACGTTCTCGCCGTTTCGCAGCATGTTCACGGTGATCAGGATCTCGCTGCCCAGGTCGCGTCCCTTTAACTGCGCGATCAGGTCCTGCCCGGTGATCAGCCCGGACACGGTGATGGTCTCGCCGAAAAAGCGGTTGACGATGCCGGCCAGATCCGCGCGCACGTTGGGGAATTTTTCCCGGAACCGGTCCAGGATGCCGCCCATAAAGCGCTCGGCCAGCTTCCCGGTCACCACGGTCACGTGCCGCTTCCTGTCATCACCCGCGCGCGCCGCCAGCGCCTCGTCAAACTCGTCTTCCAGCAGACGCCGCATGCCCACGCCGTTTTCGATCTGCAGATAGCCGTCGTAGCGCTCCGCCTCCGGCACCTCGCGTCCCGTGTTCAGGTAAAACTCGTCGCTCGCGTGCACAAAGTGCAGGCCCCATTCCGGATAGATCTCACGCTGAAAGGCCTCCACGATGTCGATCGTCTCGTTTAAGGTCTTCTCCGACACCGGGTGCAGCGGATACAGGTGCTCCCGGAACTTCGTCAGCCCCACCGGCACCACGGACAGGCTCTTGAAATACGGCAGGTAGCGGGACAGGTCCCTTATGGTCTGCTTCAGCTTTTCGCCGTCGTTGATGCCCTCGCACAGCACGATCTGGCCGTTCATCTCGATCCCGGCGCGGTAGAGCTCGTCGATCTTTTTGAGGGACTCTCCCGCCTTCCGGTTGGCCAGCATCCGCACGCGCAGCTCCGGGTCCGTGGTATGCACGGAGATGTTGATCGGCTCCAGCCGGTACCGGATGATGCGCTCCATGTCGTGGTCGCTCAGGTTGGTGAGCGTCACGTAATTGCCCTGCAAAAAGGACAGGCGCGCGTCGTCGTCCTTAAAATAGAGCGTCTCGCGCATGCCGGGCGGCATCTGGTCGATAAAGCAGAAGATGCAGTGGTTGCCGCAGGAGCGGTATTCGTCCATCAGCCCGTTGTCAAACACCAGGCCCAGGTCCTCGTCCTCGTCCTTTTCCACCTCAAAGACGGCTTCCTCGTCGCCGCGGCGGATCAGCAGTTCCAGATATTCGTCCCGGCATAAAAACCGGTAGTCCAGCACGTCTTCCACGGGCTGGCCGTTGATGCTCACCAGAATATCGCCCGGCAGGAGTTCCATCTCCTCGCCGATGGATTCCGGCTCTATGGCGTCAATCCTCTGTCCGCTTCTCATCCGCTTTCTCTTCCAGGTCCTCGGCGATCGCCGCGGTCACCTCGTCCTCGGTCTCCTCTACGGCCTTTTCGACCGACTCTTGTGCTTTCGCGGTATCTTCTACAGCCGTTTCGGCCGTCTCTTGCACCGCCTGTGCCGCCTCTTTGGCAGCCGCGTCCGTCTTATCTTCCGCGTCCTTTAAGGCCTTTTTGGCCTCTTTCTGGGCGGCCTTTGCCTCTTTCTGCGCGGCCTTGGCTTCTTTGCGGATCTCCTCGGCGGCCTCCTGCGCCTCGGTTTTCGCCTCTTCGGCGGCCTCTTTTGCCTCCGCCTTTGCCTGCGCGGCAGCCTCTTTCAGGGAAGGCTCATCCGTCTCGTCTTCCTCGTCTTCCTCTTCGTCCTCTTCCTCGTCCGTCTCCGGATCGAACGGCGCCTTGTGTTTGGTCAGATAGAAAAACAGCGCCGCGCCGATGATGAACAGGATCAGCGAGATGAACTGCGAGGTGGAGAAGATCCACACGTTTCCGCGGGGGTCGTCGCGCACGATCTCGATCAGACCGCGGCCCAGGGCGTAGAGCATCAGCCACAGCGCCGTCACGCGGCCGCGGATGCGGTTTTTCTTTAAGAAGACCAGCAGGATGGCCATCAGAAGCAGGTTGGCGATCACCGACACCAGCTGCACGGGGAAGAGCCCCACGCCGGCCGGCGCGGAACTGCCGGACGGGAAGTGCACGGCGCACACGCCGTCATAGCGGATGCCGTAGCAGCAGCCCGCCAGGAAACAGCCGATGCGGCCGATGGCCTGTCCCAGCGCCAGACCCGGCATGGCCAGGTCCAGATAGCGCCACATATCCTTTTTGTGCTTTCTGCAGTAGACGACGATGGTCAGGATGCCCGCGATGGAGGCGCCGTAGACCACGAAGCCCTGGGTGATGGACGCCTTTAAGACGCCCAGCGGATCTTCCAGGAAGTCCGGAAACACCGTGAGGATGTGCAGGATCTTGGAGCCCAGAAAGCCGAATACCACGACCCAGACCGCCATGCTGAACAGAAAGTCCGCGTCCGCCCCGGTCTTTTTGGCCAGGTGCGTGGAAAGCCACACGCCAAGCAGGATGCCGAGCGCGAACATCAGGCCGTAGCCGTAGATGTTGATATCACCGATCGAAAACAAAACTGGCTGCATAATGATCTCTTCTCCCTTTGTCGTTTCAGTATGTTTCAAAGATCCGTACGAGTTCGCCGTGATCCTTTGTCTTTGTCAGCGCCAGGCGCAGCAGTACGGCCGCCTTCTGCGGCTGCAGGTTGTTGGCCGCCACCGTGGTGGGACATAAAAGCGAGCGCTGCGTGATGATGCCGTCGTCTATGCGGGAGCTCACCACCACCGGGATGCCGATGCGCTCCACCTCATCCTTGTATTTTAAACTGTACTCTCCCGCGCCGGCGCCCGCCAGGACCAGGCCCTCCGAAACGGCCGCCGCAAACGAGAGCAGCCGCACGTCCGCGTCCGCGTGGAAGTAGACGATGGACACCCGCGGCAGTTCATCGATATCCGAGACGTCGAATTCCGTGTCCACGGTGTGCCGCTTGGACGTGGTCTCGTAAAAGAACACTTCACCGTCCCGGACGATGCCGATGGCCCCGAAGGTCCCGCCGGACATGGCCGTCATGGAATAGGTGCTCGCCTTGATCACCGAGCGGGCCGAGTAGACGATGTCCGAGAACACCATCAGCACGCCGCGCCCGCAGGAGACGGGGTCCGCCGCCACGCAGATGGCCTGGTACAGGTTCATGGGACCGTCCGCGGAAAACGCGGTGGACGGCCGCATGGAGCCGGTCAGCACCACGGGCTTGTGGGTCTTCACCGTGAGGTTCAGGAAATACGCCGTCTCCTCCATGGTGTCGGTCCCGTGCGTGATCACAAAGCCGGCCACGTTTTTGTCCTGCGAAAGCAGGTTGATCAGCCTTGTGATGCGGATCCAGTGCGCGTCCGTGATGTCGTCCGAATTGATGTTGCACACCTGAACAGTCACAACGTCCGCCACGCTGCGGATCTGCGGTATAGCCGCCAGCAGGTCGTCGCCGGAGATCTGTCCGGACGAATAGACCGTGCTCTTTCCGAACTCGCCCACGCCCGCAATGGTTCCGCCGGTGGCAAGCACCACCACGGTGCCGGGATTCTGTATGTCAGGCAGTTCTATGTGCAAAAGGGTTTCCATGCCAGGTCCTCCTTCTTCCATATTCCGTTGGACATAATTCCAAAGTATTATACCACCAAACCGGAGCAATGTCTTGCAAAAAACTAAAATAGACCTCTTTTGAGGTAAAATTCCTTCAAAAGAGGTCTGTTTGCCGGGCAGCCGGCTACTTGACGCTCATCTGCATATAGTACGTGATATCGCCGTCTTTGGTGTTCGTTTTTTCTTTTCCGTCACGCGTGGTCCGGCTATCGCTCTTTGCGACAAGATAGACCTGTACGAACCGGAGCTTCGAGGTGTCCTTGCAGTCGTAGTACAGCACGATGTACGCGCACGCCGCGTCTTCCTCCGCCCCGCGCGAGATCCTGGCGCTGTGAATCCGGCGATGCTCCGTAGTGGTCGAGCTGTTTCCCTTTTCGCTGGCCGGCTTGTAGACACGCTCCTTGTCGCAGTCAAACGAGTCGGCAGAGGTGATCGTGAAGACCTTTCCGATGGCATCATCATACCCGTACGGGATATCCTGCATGCTGCTCTTCTGCGCCTTCAGGACGAACTGGCCGCGGCTCACCTTATAGCTTGTTGTGCTCTTTTCCCCCCTGTCTTCGTACTTGTAGCCCGATACCCCCGGAACGGTGAGCGTCACGGTGCCGTCATCCTCGACCTTCAAGCTTGCGTCCGGGATGCGGACCTTGCCGGCGTCCAGCCATTGATCCCTTTCCACGGTGAGCGAATAGTCCCCTGCCGGTGCGTCCCACCGCATCAGATACAGGTTCCACTCCTTCAGGAAGATAACGTTACGTTCCACCTCCTCCACGGTGAATGAGAGCTTTTCATCCGGGTAGGCATTCGGCTTCCAGATGGTCAGGATGCCGGTCTGCTTTTCCCCTTCCTTTTTTGCGTTTCTGGTATAGACGAACTTGCTGTCCCCGCTGTCTCCGCCTTCATGATAGGAACAGGCCGGCTGCGTCTTCAGTTCGGACAGGAAGGTGTTGTTCCTGCCGCCGTTTTCGATGATCAGGTTGACGGACCCGGACTCCTTCTTTTCATAGGGCGTGCCGTTCGGGGCAGGCCCCCAATAGCCCTCCAGTTTGCTTATCTCGTTTCCGTCGCCGATGCGGACGATCACGTCCACCGAACGCATTCCCTCTTTGATCTCGGGGATCTCGATGTCGGCCAGTACCCCCTCGATCTCCATATACTTTTTCGGATCGCTGCAATCTTTAAAAAGCATCTGCTTCGGCGCGTCCATCATCAGGTAGTGGTACAGGGTGCAGGTGTAGACGACGTCATCCTTCTGATTCTTTTTCGCCCGGGGCAGGAAATCCGGAACATAGGGATAGTATTCCGTGTAAGGGATCGATACGTTGGCGATACTGCCGTCCTCCGACTTAACGCCCTCCATCGGTTTAAAAAGCGGGCCGTCGCAGACAAAACGCATAGGCGTCACCAGTTCGGGATCGTCATAGCCCCCGCTGTGATCCTTGTTGTTTTTCGGGTAATAGGGCTCGTTTTCCTCGATCTTCTGCCAGTCCTTACAGTAAATGGAATCTTTGAACGTCTGTCCGGGCAGGAGCGATTCATCCACAACATGGAACACCAGCCTGGTGTTTAAAAGGCTCTCCAGACGGTTCATGTTCTGCGTGATCTGGCTGTAGGTCTTGTTTAAGGCCATATCAAAAGCGTCTTCCAGCTGCTCGGCGGTGCGGGCGCGGACCAGGGAGATCATATCCTCCCGCCAGACGGTGCGCTCCTCCTCAAGGGGCCGCAGAATACCGCCTGCGGCGGTGAATTCCTCCTCGAAATACTCGGTCCCGGCACCCAGCTCGCACTGGTACTTGACAAAATTGTAGAGGTTCTTGTCAGGCAGGTTCCACATGGCGTTGGCGTAGGAAGCGTAAAACGCCTCGAACGCCCCTTCCATCTGATACGGTTTCTCATAGAACAATTCGATGATCTTCGCAAAAGCCGGCGCAAAATTGATGAAGTCGTAGCGGTAGACGCCTGCCTCCTCATCATACACTTCTTCCACACGGAGCGGCTTCTTGTTGATCACCTTGGAGAGCTCCGCCCACTCCTCCTTTGTAAACGCCGAAGGCCGTTTCATGGACGCGTAGGTGTACTGACCGCTTTCGATCGCCGCCTTCGCATTGCTGGAACCGCAGGTGACCTTTGCCCCGGATGTCAGATAGAACACCTTGTATAAGTCCGACCATTCCGGCGTATCCGTCACGTCCCAGGCTGCAGGTTCCATCGCCTTGTCGATGACGTAGGTCGTGCCCCACATCACGGTCCCGACCAGCGCGCCTACCCAGTTGCCGTATGCCGCTGACGCGGCGAGGCTCAACGACGCGGTGATGATCGAGTTGCCGAGGCTCTGCTGCTGCTTGTCGATGGCATCCCAAAGCGCTTCCAGATACGGTTTTTCACTCTCCATGGCCGTTGCCTGGACATTCATCAGGTTCAGCGCCACATCCGCCGCCGTCAGGTATGTTCCCAGAAACGGGGCGTCGTATCCGATGTTGCCCATCAGGGTGTTCAGATTGTCCATTCCCCCGGCAGTCCCGATGAACAGGCAGGCCGCATCGCGCTCGTCGGCCGCCTGGTGCTTCAGGGCGTTCACGTCCAGACTCTTCAGCTCCTGTATGGAGGACATCAGTTCCTGGATGGTGTTGCCTTCTTTTGCCAGATACATGGCCCAGAGCAGATCCCGGTCTGCAAAGACGCAGGACTGCATTCTGGTCCCCTTCTTCGGATCATAGCGTTCGTGAAACAAGCCGTTGTCGATCTCGACCGTCTTCTCCTCTTTTGCAAGCGTACCGCCGGAGTAGACATACTTCAGTTTCTTTTCTCCTTTGATCGAGAAGTGGTCCGTCTTGATCAGATAGCTCTTTCCGTCCTCGCTGATCTTTGCGTAAATCTCCTCCCACTGCTGCGTTTCCTCATTGAACGTCACGCAGGTCCCGACCTCGTCCGCGGTCGCGGTGCGCGGGATCGTGATCTCAACGTTGGTGTCAAAGGTATTCTGTCCGGAGGCCAGCGAAAAATCATAGCCGATGATGCTCCAGCCGCCTTCTCCTTCCGAGATCTCCCCCAGATCCTTTACGGACAGCGTGTCCTCCGGGTTGTCGAGGTTCCAGCCCTTTATGTTCACCTTGACGTCGCCGAAATCGGCCGCCGCGTTTGCTTCGGACACCGCGGCGCTCTGTTCCTTTGCGTTCGCGACCGCCTGATCGTCAAAACGCAGACTGCATGCCGCCGGATCCGTCGATACCCCCGCGTCCTGCTGTTCGGCCAGCGCACTGTAATCCAGTTCCTCCCAATCGGTGCTTTCGTACACCGAATGCGAAAGGGCGTCCGTCACGTTGTCCGTGCTGCCGGGGTCTTCCGTTTCCTCATGCGGCGTGGTCCCGTACAGGGCCTCGGGATCGTCAACGCGGACAAAAAATCCCGGCTTATAAAAACCTGTGAACAGGACCCCGCCCAGAAGGGCGATCACGAGGATGATGGCCACAACGGCCTTCCCGCCCCGTTTCCTCCCCCGGTACTTTGCAGCCGGGGGTATGGGACCCGCGGCTCCGTTCGGATAAAACGGCTGTCGGACGGGCTGATTCTGTTGCAGCATCTGCCTGCGCCTGTTTTCGATAAACGCCTGCGTGCGGTTTTGCGGCGCCGCTTCCTGCGCGTTTTTCAGCGTCACGCCGCACTTTCTGCAGAATGTATCCTTCGGGTCTGTCGGCACCCCGCATTTATAACAGAAGTTTGCCATGTGCTCCTCCTTTCCCGTTTCGTCCCGCCCGGGCTCCGCTGCTGCGGACCCGGTCCGTCCCGCGGATTACTTCCTTGCCTGCGGGCAGTGCTGCTTCAGATAATCGGCCACGAACAGGAAACTCTCGCCCGGAACATAGGCCCGGTTGTGCTGAAGCTTATTGTTGATCTTGATCAGGTTCCTGCGCGGATAAGCCCTGATCTTTCTTACCTTCTTATAGTCGGAATACATTTCGGTCCGCCGGGCGCTCATGCCGGCCGCGGCGGTCGAAATGCTGCCGGACAGGGCACCGGCCAGGATCGCCGCGGAGCCGATGCCTTTGGCCTTTTTTGCCTGGACCGTGATCTGTTTGTGGAGCAGTCCCTTCCCGTCCATTTCAAATACGGCGATATACCGTCCGCCCATGATTCGGGCATAGATCAGGTAGCTGAGCACGACAAGGACCGTCATCCCCAGCAGAAAATAACCCATGATCCTGAATGTGTTCAGAAACCTCTCTGCATCGAAGCCGCCCCAGTCTATGAGATCGACAATGGTAAAAATACAGAAAATACCGAGAATGATAAAGAAAAATATCTTCCACACAAGCCACAGAAACGTCGGATTCTTGTAGAGATTGACGGAATAAAACCAACGATACTTTCCGTCCTCTCCGAGCGTCACGGCGGCAGGATCCAAGTGGCCTGGGCCGCCCGGGAAACCGTTGTTTTGGGCATCAGTCAGATCCTGTCCATATGACACGGGCTGCAGATCGGCCAATGTTTTCGGGACAGCCCGCCCGCAGGCGGCAAAGAAAGAGGCTCCTTCAGGTATGATAGCCCCGCATGTACATTTCATGGGATCGACCTCCTTTGAATGAAAAACGCCGTGGTCAAACAATAATGCGCAATTTGTCTTGTGTTGAATATCATACCATGATTTGTTAATGACATCTATATCTTTCCCATGCGAAGAAGGTGCAAACGGCCTGTTTTTTCTCCCATTCCAGAAAAATTCTGCACAAAAGTGCTGATTTCTCCCGATACGACACAGATTGTTCACAAATATGAGATACACTGTGAGCATGAAATTAGCACTCCGTTTCGAGTGCTGCTAATACCAAAATCAATCGAGAAAGAGGTGATACGATGAACGCTGAAAAACTGACACAGAAATCGCTGGAGGCACTGCAGGAGGCGAACGACACCGCCATCCGCTTCCAATCTGCCGGGATCGGACAGCTTCATCTTCTGTATGCCCTGCTGTCGCAGGAAGGCGGCTTTATCCCGCAGGTCTTCCGGAAGATGACCGTTGAACCCGAAGATCTGCTGCAGGCCGTCACGCAAAAGCTGAACGCCGAACCCAGAGTATCCGGCGAGACGCAGATGTACATGACGCAGCCCCTGAACGCCGCGCTGATCGCGGCCGAGGACGCCGCCAAAAAGATGAAGGACGACTACGTCTCCGTGGAACACCTGGTGATGGGCCTGATGGACCGTCCGGACGAGAAACTGAAGAGCCTCTGGAAGACCTTCGGCATCTCCCGCCGCGACTTTACCGCCGCCGTGACCGCGCTGCGCGGGGAGCGGAACGTCACCAGCAAGGATCCGGAGGACACCTACGACGTGCTGTCCAAGTACGGCAAGGACCTGGTGGAGGAAGCCAGAAACAACAAGCTGGATCCGGTGATCGGGCGTGATACCGAGATCCGGAACGTGATCCGTATCCTCTCCCGCAAGACCAAGAACAACCCCGTGCTGATCGGCG
>CACZPX010000241.1 GCA_902783095.1 uncultured Lachnospiraceae bacterium | reverse complement strand
GCTCTCCAGAGCGTTTCTGGCCTCTACGCCAAATTTGATCTCTTTTGCCATGATGATTTACCTCCGTTATTCCTGCGCGATCAGTCCAACACGATCGCGACGATGTCGTTCTGCTTTACTACGATATATTCCACGCCGTCCAGCTTGACTTCCGTGCCGGCATACTTGGAATAGATGACCTTGTCACCGACTTTTACCTGCATGGCGACTTCCTTGCCATCCACCATTCCGCCGGGGCCAACTGCTATAACTTCTGCCTGCTGGGGCTTTTCCTTTGCAGCACCCGCCAGGATAATTCCGGATTTTGTGGTCTCCTCTTCGACCATCTGCTTTAAAACGACCTTATCGCCTAAAGGTTTCAGCTTCATAATGTGCCTCCTTGATCTCTGTCTGTTAGCACTCTTTTTGCCTGAGTGCTAATCACAATCGTTACTATAGTACCTTTGCGTGGAGAATGCAAGCCCTTTTTTGAAAAAAATACGCTTTATGCGCGCGCGTTTTTTATCTTCCCTTTAGGAAAAAAATGTAATATAATGAAAAATCATTATGATGAATAATTAACAGGAGGCAATGATAATGAGCAAATTGGGTAAACTGCTTGGCCTTGGAACGCTGGCCGCCGTGACCGCCGGCACTCTGGCCTATGTAAAGAAACAGCAGGAAGCGCAGGCCGCTGCCGCCGCGGATAACACCGAAGGCGCAGATGCCGCCGCTCCCGAGACCGAAGACGAGGACCTGAAGGCCCTGTTCGAGGAAGTAGACGAGGCCGCGGACGCCGAAGAGGCGACCGAAGAAGCCAAGAACAACGCCGACATCATCAAGAAGAATTTGAAGGAGATCTTCGCGATCATCGCCGGCGGCGCCAAAGAAGTAGGCAGCAAGGTCTCTGCCTTTGCTGAAGAGAAGGGCCTGAACGAGAAGCTCGGCGACCTGGGCGACAAGGTCGAGGAAAAGTTTGAAGAACTGAAGAACAAGTTCACGGGCTCCAAGGAAGAGGAAGTCTCCGAAGAGGAGCTGAAGGACGCCGCGGAAGATCTGAAGGCGCAGCTGGACGAGGAACTCGGCACTGCGGAGCAGAAGGCGGAAGAGGCCTGCTGCGAAGCCAAAGAAGCCTGCTGCGAAGCTGCGGAGGAAGTCAAGGAAGCCGCGGAGAACTGCTGCGATCAGCAGTAAACGTTTCTTAAAAAAAAGCCTTCAGATGCCTGCCGTTTCCGGTGCATCTGAAGGTTTTTTATTTGGTGCGCGGCCTATCTCCAGGCGTCCAGCAGCCCCGGCCCGTCGTAGCGGTGCAGCAGGAAGGGCTGCGCGGCATTCCCGGGATCCCGGTACAGCACGATGCCCGCCAGCGGCGTAAAGGTGCCGTCCGCCGCCGCATACAGGTCTTCGGCGTTTACGTCGCTTTGTGTTTCCCCGGTCCCGCCGTCCGTGATCCAGGACGTGAAAAAGCCGGACCGTTTTTCTTCCCCGGCGCTTAAGCCGGCCGCGGCCAGCTGTTTGTCATAGGCCGCGCGGAATCTCTTCAGCTCATCTTGGGAGATCATCGCGCCGCCCTGTTCGTCCACGCTCCACGTATAGAACGGCTCCCATTTTTCTGTGTCATAGAGCGCGGTCCAGACGGTCTCGTCCTTACCGGGCTCCGGATCCTTCAGAGCCTTCCGCAATACAAGGTCGCCCACGCCGTACTGCTCATAACTAAAACCGGCGTCGAACGCAAACTTTTTGCCCGTGTAGCGGCAGACGCGCAGGACCGTCACCGTATCGTTCATGGATTCCCACAGATCGACGGCGATCAGCCGCTCTTCTCCCCGCGTATAGGTAAAGACGTTGATCTGCTCCGGACGGTACAGCGTATCGCCCAGCAGCATCATGTCGGCGACCGTACTCTTTTTCGCGGCCTGTCTTACGGTGTCCTTCTTCGCGTTGTATTCGAACATCCGCAGCGTCAGGGTGACGGCCGTCTGGGAATACGCGCCTTTCTTTGCCGAGAAACTGATCACCAGCATCTCCTGCGCGCCGTCGCCGTCATAATCGTCGATGTCCGCGGACAGCAGCCCCTTCAGATCCTTCGCCTTCCAGCCCGGCTTTTCGCCCTTTCCCGCCAGGTCCTTCGTCGGTATCACGCCCTCTTTTTCCGCAAGGGTCTTCAGATAGGCCAGGAACGCTTCCTCTGCCGTTCTCTTTGGCTTTTCCGGCGCCTTTGTCGTCTCGAGTGCGGCGGTCGTCTCTGGCGCGGCAGTCGTCTCCGGTTCTTTTTCGGTTTCCGCCGCCTGGGCGGTCTCTGGCTCTTCCGGCTCCGCCGGCCAGCGGACGATATCATATTTTTCCGTCTCCCCCTCCAGGGCGGTGCGCAGGGAAACGCTCAGCTCGCCTATGGTGACTGTGCCCGCATCGTCCTGCTTCGGCCGCAGCGCAAACATCTCATGAAAATGCGAAAGGAACAGGCTTTTGACCTCCGCCTGATCGTCATCCTCCAATATGACCCGGACCACAGCCCGGCTGTCCCCCGCGGTCAGTTCGTTTTCCAGGCCGTAATCTTCCAGGTCTGACAACGGTCTGTACGGATCTTTGCCATAACCCGTTTTGACCAGTTCGTCCGGCCACGCCGTAAAGCCGAATTCTCCGAGCTCTGCCAGAATGTTATTGGAATACACGAGCGGTATCGTACGGAACAGGTGGTTGTCCGTTCCGCTGCCGTAGGCGTCCAGACCCCAGGCAAGAAAAGGAACGCCCGCAGGAAACCTGATCGTGAGCAGGCCGGAGATCTTCAGGTCCTCCGGCGTATAGCAGAACAGGCCGACCTGAACGTTCTCATATACGGAAAGATCCAGATCCATCCCGTTCTCCAGGATCAGATAATCCTGCAGGATCACCCGGCGGTCGGCGTTGACCTCATAGAGTTCCAGGGTGACGGTCAGGCTGACGCCGCCCCGGCTGTTTTTTTCTCCCGCGGAACGGAGCACGGCCATCTCCGCCTGCCGGTCCCGATCAAGATCAAAGATCCGGTGCCCCAGCAGGCCGGCGACGTGCTGCGGCTTCAGCTTGTTTTTCCCCACCGCCTGGTTTGCCTTAAGCTCGCCGTATTCCGGGACCAGCGTCCCGCTGTAATACCGCTCCAGCAGGTCCTCCGCGTCGAGGACCTGCGCCGGGCTTTCCAGCGGCTCGTCTGCCGCAGCCCCGCTCCCCGCAGCCAGCTCTACGATGGCCTTTGCGTCCAGGATCAGGCGAAAATCTTCCATGGCACCGGTCTGCGGCGAGTTGTTCCAGGACATCCGGATCATGTTCTGTTTTAACTCCGCGCCGGACCACTGCGGTTCCAGCGTCCAGGCCATGGCCGCGGTCCCGGCCACATAGGGCGCCGCCTGGGAGGTTCCCGTAGTCGTCCAGTAATGCGCCGGATCTTTCGCTCCCGCGTTCCAGATATCCTCTCCGACCGCCCAGATATCCACCCGGTCCCCGTCGCTGCTGGTCCAATACTTCTTCTTGTCAGCCGTACAGTTTCCGACTACCACGATCCGGTCGTAGACGTCCGGATAGGCCGCCCTGCTGATGTAGTTGAATTCGTTGCCGGTCCTCGCGTCTTTGGTCGCGTGATTGTTGGCCGTCGTCACGAACAGAAACTCCTGTCCCGACTCATACTTTCTCTGCAGATACTCCGCGACCATTCCCGATATCTTTTTCCACTGTTCCGACATTTCGTTTTTATGGGAATCCCCGTTAAGACCAAGGCTTCTGTTGATGATCTTTACGTCGTTTCTGAACAGGACCTCCAGCGCCGCCAAACGGCTCATCGTATTGTTGTGCCGCAGCGCCTCGGCGGCCTCGCCCATTTTCTCGCTGAGGCCGTACAGATGGCTCTGATGATTCCTGTTGTCATAGGCGAGCGGATATGCCCCGTCCAGGCCCTTCCCGTTGTTGTAGACCGCGCCGAGGATCCCGGCCACGTGATTTCCGTGAGACGGACTGTCCAAGTCCTTGCTGTCGCTCCGGTATTTCTCATATGCCCGCTCGACCTCCTGCGTCGTGCAGCCGTAAAAAACGGCCGCATATTTCAGGTCTTCATGTCCGTTCCAGACGTAGTTATCCCACACCCCTACGTTGACCGCCTCGACGCTGCCGCGCCGCTCCACTTCCTGCATGAAAAGCGCCCGCGCCTCCTGCAGGCGCATGGCGTTTTCCTGTTCCCCGTTGACGCCGGACAGCCCGCTGCTCATAAACGTCGGGTCGGCCGTGCCCTCTTCCCCGTCCGTGATGACGTTCGGCATGGCCATCAGAACGTCCGGTTCCGCGGCGATCTCTTCCGCCAGCTCTTCCAGGACGCCGTACGTCAGGTTGCTGCCGGTCACGTGCACTTGCAGGATGCCGGCGTCCGCCAGGACCCCGTACAGTTCTGCGCCCCATTCGCCGGCGCAGCGCTGTGCCTCCTCTGCCGTGACCGCGGAGCGCAGACACACCAGAAGCTCTCCCTCCGCAAACCGGATCCCGGTCTGCTGATCCTGCATCACCCGGTCTTTGGAAGTCTCCAGGCAATAGTGGTCCCGATCGATCCGCAGCCGGCCCTCGCCGTCGACCAGGGCCGTCTCGACCGTTTCGATGCTCGCAGACGGTTCACCGCCCTGGTTTGCCTCGCCGCAGCCGGCAAAAAGGACCGCAAAAACAAGGACCGCCAGTATAACGGCCCCTGTTCCTGCCCGCAGGCCGCTTTGCCTTAGGGCTCTTTTTCCACATTCTGTCATGCTTTTCCCTCTCTCAAAACGCATCAATCGGGTCTTTTGGGTTTTAAACGCCTTTATAATCCGCGACCGTCTCAAAATCCTGCGCGGCGTTTTTCTTTACCATTTCGGAGAAGCCTTCGCCAAATCGCGCATCCAGCGCCGCAAGCGCCACGTTTAAGATCGCGTCCGCCTGCGCCGGCCAGTCCGCCCGGATCTGCTTTTCCAGTTCGTGATACAGGTGGCCGATGTGGAATTCCCAGCCGCGCAGGGCCTTTGTCCCCAGCTTTTCCGCCTGTCTTTTGCCCTCTTCCACGTCCTCTTTGGAATAGGAGCCACCGGTGAAGGTGAACAGGCACTCGTCCGCGCCGTTGGTGCGCGTGCCCTTCGTCACGAGCCGCATGGCGCGTTCCCCAAAAAAGCCCTCGCCCAGCGCCTCATCCACGTACAGGCAGTAATACCTGCCGTAGTCCATATGGCCCTCGCCCGCCCAGGCGTCGTACCAGGGGCAGCCGTCGGACGTGGAGCGGGGCGGATCTGCCGTGAGATCCTTGGCGCCCCTGGACGGATTGCCACTCGTCTGGCGCCACTCGCCGTAGGTGGTGTAGCCGACCACGTCGTGGCGGAAGCCGTCCCTATCGCAGCGGGCCGCCATCCGCCTTCCGCGGCTGATCCCGTAGTTCTTGGTCGCCGTCTCCACCGTCTTTTCGCCGGCCTCCCGTCCCACCGTATCCATCACCGCCTTTACGATATAGCTGTACAGCAGCGCATGGTGTTCCGCATTGTATTCTGCCATGATCCTCCTCCTTGTCTTCGTCTTCCTTAATATGACGAATCTGATGTTCTTCCGCCCGGCAGGCAGACCGCCGCTGCGGCCGTCAGCCTACTTGTGATAGGTCTCGTGGCGGCTGATCTTAAACGCGCGGTAGATCTGCTCCAGCAGGATCACCCGCATCAGCTGGTGCGGAAAGGTCATGTCCGAAAACGACAGCTTCAGGTCCGCAGCCCGCTGCACCGCCTCCGACAGTCCCAGCGAACCCCCGATAAAGAATTCGACCTGGCTGTTTCCGTCCAGCGCGATCTTCTCCAGTTTTGCGGCAAAGCCCTCCGAATCGAACTTTTTTCCGTCGATCGCCAGGACGACGTGAAAGGCCCTGGGCGAGGACGCGGCCAGCAGCCGCTCGCCCTCCTTTTCCATGATCTTCCGGCAGTCCGCCGCCGAGGCGCGCTCCGGCGCCGGCTCGTCCGGCACCTC
>CACZPX010000240.1 GCA_902783095.1 uncultured Lachnospiraceae bacterium | reverse complement strand
CTCTTTACAGGTTCTTTAAGAAGTACTCCAGCACCCTTCTTCTGTAGTAGTCGTGCTCGCGCAGCGTGTGGTGCATGTTGGGCATGATCAGCATGTCAAAGTCCTTGTCCGCCTTGATCAGCGCGTCCACCACGCGCATGGTGGAGGCCGGATGCACGTTGTCGTCCAGCTCGCCGTGGATCAGCAGGAGCTTGCCCTGCAGCCTGTCCACGTGAAACTCCGCGTTCTGCGCCTTCCAGTTTTCCTTGTTGTAGGGACCCATGTAGCGCTCGGACCAGTTGCTCACGTAGATCTCCTGCGCGTGGTTGCCGCCGGTGGAGACGCCCACCCTGTACAGATCGGGGTAGTCCACCATGGCGTGCAGCGTGGCAAAGCCGCCGCCGGAGTGTCCCCATACGCCCACGCGGTCACCGTCCATGAAGGGGTACTTTTTGCACAGGCTCCGGATGGCCGCCGACCGGTCGGACAGGCCGGCGCAGTCGCCCATGTTGTCGTAGCCGTAGTCGTGGTATTTCTTGCCGCGCAGCGGCGTGCCGCGGCCGTCCGCGATCACCGTCACGAACCCGGCCTCGGAAAAGCAGGGGGTAAAGCCCAGATTGTTCAGGGTCTCCGGGAAATTCTGCGGCACGCGCGTGGTCTGGTTGCCGCCGTAGCAGTACTCGATCACCGGATATTTTTTGGTGGGATCAAAGTGGTTGGGCAGGTACATCACGCCAAACACGTCCACCTCGCCGTCCGCGCCCTTTTCGCAGAACGGGATGGGGTAGGTAAAGCCCTTTGCCTCCAGGCGGCTTACGTCCGCCTCGCAGAGCACGTGCTTTAAGGTGCCGTCTTCGATTTTGAACACACGGTTCGTGGGCGGTTCGTCATAGGCGGAGACCGCCGCGACAAAGTAACCACCCTCCGGCGGGAAGAACGCGTTGTGGTCGCCGTTCTGGCGGCTTAGGCGCTCGATCTTGCCGGTGGCGACTTCCACGGAGTAGATATAGCGCTGATAGATGTTTACCTTGGGCTCGCGGCCGGAGGCGGAGAAATACAGCAGGCCCTTTTCCGCGTCCAGATGCAGCAGCTGGCGCACGCAGCAGTCCCCCTCCGTCAGACGGGTGCAGTCGCCGTTTGTCAGATCATAGGCGTAGATATCGAACTGGCCGCTGCGCTCCGACAGCCAGAACAGCCGCCCCAGTTTTTCGGAGATCACAAAGATGCGGGCCGAAAAATCCTCGGTGTCGGCGCCGCCCGCGTTCAGGCGGACGTGCCCGTCAAAGAACAGGAAGGAATCGGAAGTCTCCGTAAACAGCAGGCGGGACTTGCCCGTGGCGGGATCGATCAGGTAGATCTCCGCCTTGGTAAAATCGCGGTTCATCACGTAGCAGGCCGCGCAGTTGCCCTCCAGAGACCAGCCGAGCATGGACACGCGCGGCGTGACGGGCATGCCGAAGGACAGGAAGGTGGCCGGCGTATCGACCATCTTCATGACGCCCTGTTCCAGGTCGTACAGCAGGTACTGCGCCTTGGGCACGTACTCGTCGCCCGGCAGCGCATATTTGTAGGTGTGGACCACCGGCCGCACGGCGTTTTCCCCGTCCGGCACGCTCTGGATGAGCGTGTAGTCCCCCACCTGGGAGAAATCCAGAAAATAGGTAAGGAAGCGGCTGCCATCCGGGGACCACAGCACGCCGGCGGGCTGCTTTACGCCTTTCAGCTGGTCCGCAATAAAGCCGGACGAACCGGGGTAGCGGGTGCCGTAGCCGGCCGTCTCCGTCCCGTCCGCGGTCAGCTGCGTGCGCTCCATGGAAGGCAGGCTGATCAGCACCAGATTGCCGCCCTCTTCCGCCACGGCCTTCGTCTTGTCCGGTGAGAGCACCGCGCCCTTGGGCAGGGCCGGGGAGAGCTTGGTGATGCGCGCGCCGTCCCACAGATACCGCGCCTGGTCCTTTAAGGAGAAGGTGAGGCTGCCGTCCGCGCCCAGCTTTTCCGGCGTGACAGACAGATCCGCCGCGTTCTGCGGCTCTCCGGTCAGTTCCGCCAGCGCCGCGGCAAACGCCGCGTGGTCGAACAGGGGCGTCTCCGCGTCTGTCGCCGCGTCGTACAGCGTATAGGTCCTGAGCTTCTCCCCTTTTTCGTCAAAGCTCTCCTTGACAAAGGAAAAGCCGCCTTCTTTGATGAACCGCGGCCGCAGATGGACGTTGGCGATCAGCGGTTCCATCCGCTCGGGCGTAAACTGCAGCGCGCGTTCCACGATTTCTCTGAATTCTTCCATGGTCTCCTCCACACTCCCGGCTTTTTCTGTATGCTGTACGGCAACATACAGGTTTCTATAGGGACGCCGAAAACGGCGCGCGAAGCCGCGGAGTTTTTTCAGTATTTTTTTTAAAGATTCCTGTTGACAAACAAATCCAAACGTGATAATTTACAGCTTGTCCGTTGGACCATTAGCTCAGTTGGTAGAGCACCTGACTCTTAATCAGGGTGTCCAGGGTTCGAGCCCCTGATGGTCCACTCAGCGCTG
>CACZPX010000239.1 GCA_902783095.1 uncultured Lachnospiraceae bacterium | reverse complement strand
CTGCAGCAGATCGGCGACTCCATCGTCTGCTTCCAGACCGGCAGCATCGTAAAGATCCACGTGCACACCATGGAGCCTTACAAGGTCCTGGCCTTCTGCCAGAAATACGGCGAATACCTGACCGTAAAGATCGAGAATATGACGCTGCAGCACAACAGCCTGCCCTTTGAGGAAGAGGCCACGCAGGAGCGCAAGGCCTACGGCGTGGTGGCCGTCGCCGCCGGCGAAGGCATCCGCAAGACCTTCCGCGAGATGGGCGCCAATTACATCATCAACGGCGGACAGACCATGAATCCCTCCGCGGATGATTTTATAGAGGCCTTTGACCGCGTCAACGCGGACACCGTGCTGGTGCTGCCCAACAACGGCAACGTGATCCTGGCCGCGCGCCAGGCGGCCGGCATGTACAAAAAGTCCGACGTCCGCGTGATCGAAAGCAAGACCATCGGCGACGGTTACGCCGCACTGACCATGCTGAACACCGACTCCGGCGATACGGACGCCATCGTGGCCGACATGGAATTCGCCATGGAGGGCGTGGTGACGGCCGGCATCTCCCGCTGCCACCGCGACACGGTGATGGACGGCTTTGACTTAAAGGCCGGCCAGTACATCGGCTTTGTTGGCAAGGAGATCATCTCCGCGGACAACGACCGCCGCGACACCGCCTGCATGCTGGCGGACCGGCTGGACTTTACCGACCACGAGATCTGCATCGTGATCCGCGGGATCGACTCGGAGGCCGCGGAGGCGGAGGACATCGCGGCGCACATCCGCGCCTCCCACCCCGGCTGCGAGGTCTTCGTATTAAACGGCGGACAGTTTGTTCACAGCTACCTGCTGGTACTGGAGTAGCCTGCTGAAAAGATCCTTCAGCTGCGCTCAGGATGACAAAGCCCTGTCATCCTGAGGAGCGGTAGCGACGAAGGATCCCCTCACTGAGAAAGGATAATTTCTATGCATATACTGATCTGGTTTCTGGCGGCGGCCTGCGGCTACCTGGTGGGCGGCGTAAACCTGGCCATCGTGCTCTCCCGCCTGATCTATCATCAGGACATCCGGGAGGCCGGCAGCAAAAACCCCGGCTTTACCAACTTCAAGCGGCTGTACGGCAACCGCTACGCCTGGTTCGTGTTCGTCTTCGACCTGACCAAGGCCGCGGTGCTGTGCGTGATCTTCGGCCTGATCTTTAAGTCCATGGGGCTCGGCTGGCAGCGCGGCGTGGCCTTCACCGGCCTGTTCGTGATGCTGGGCCACTCCTTCCCGGTCTACTACCGCTTTGAGGGCGGCAAGGGCTTTTTGGTGTGCCTGTCCATGCTGTGGCTTTTGGACTGGCGCGCCGGCGCGATCGGCACGGGCGTGATGGTGGTGCTGCTGCTCACGCTCAAATACATGTCGCTTGCCACCATGAGCGCGCTGACCGTGGGCGCCGTGTGCCTGTTCCTGTTCAAGGCGGACGTACTGGCGGCCGTGATCAACGCCTGCTGCGTGCTGTTCATGATCTGGCGGCACCGCGAAAACATCAGACGGCTGCTTGCCGGGACCGAATCCAAGTTCTCCTTCGGCAGCAAAAAGAAATGACGGACATCTTTTATGAGTATCAACCCCACTTACCGGGCCGGTATTGACATCGGCTCCACAACAGTAAAACTGGTGATCCTGGATGACGGCGGAAAGATCCTGTTTGCGGACTACTGCCGCCATCACGCGCATACGCAGGAAACGCTGGCGCAGATGCTGCACGCGGCAAAGGAGCAGCTGGGCGACTGCACGCTCTCCGTGGGCATCACGGGCTCCGGCGCGCTGGGCATCGCCCGGTCGCTGTCCATCACCTTCATTCAGGAGGTGGTGGCGGTGGCGGACGCCGTAAGGGCCCTGTACCCGCAGACGGACGTCGCCATAGAGCTGGGCGGCGAGGACGCAAAGATCATCTACTTTACCGGCGGCCTGGACGAACGCATGAACGGCGTATGCGCCGGCGGCACCGGCTCCTTTATCGATCAGATGGCAGCCCTGCTGCAGACCGACGCGGCCGGCTTAAACGAGGCCGCAAAGCAGTATAAGGAGATCTACACCATCGCGGCCCGCTGCGGCGTCTTCGCCAAGACGGACATCCAGCCCCTCATCAACGAAGGCGCAGCCACGGCGGATCTGGCGGCCTCCATTTTCCAGTCCGTGGTCAACCAGACCGTCTCCGGCCTGGCCCGCGGCAAGCCCATCCGCGGCTGCGTCGCCTTTCTGGGCGGCCCGCTGCACTATCTCTCGGAATTAAAAGCGGCCTTTGTCCGCACCTTAAAACTTACCCCGGAGACCACCGTGGATCCGGAAAACGCCCATCTGTTCGCGGCGGTGGGCGCCGCCATGCAGAAGGGCAACACCTGCCGCGCCATCGGCGACCTGGAGCAGACTCTTTCCCGCGGCGTCGCGGTGGACCTGGAGATCAAACGCCTGGAGCCTCTGTTTGATTCCAGGGAAGACTACGACGCCTTTCTGACGCGGCATAGGCGGGCCGCCGTAAAGCGCGGCGATCTCGCCTCCTACGTCGGCAAGTGCTACCTGGGCATAGACGCCGGTTCCACCACCACCAAGCTCGCGCTGATCGGCAGCGAGGGCGAACTGCTCTTTTCCACCTACGCCAACAACCACGGCAACCCGGTGGAGACCGCCCGCGCGGCCATCGCGCAGATCGCCGCGGCCATGCCGGCTTCGGCGCACATCGCGCGCGCCTGTTCCACCGGCTACGGCGAGGCCCTGTTAAAGGCAGCCTTCCGCCTGGACGAGGGCGAGGTGGAGACCGTGGCGCACATGACGGCGGCAGCCTTTTTCGACCCGCAGACGGACTGCGTGCTGGACATCGGCGGCCAGGACATGAAGTGCATCAAGATCAAAGACCGCACGGTGGACTCCGTGATGCTAAACGAGGCCTGCTCCTCCGGCTGCGGCTCCTTTATTGAAAATTTTGCCTCCTCGCTGGGCTATACGGCGGAGGCCTTTGCGGACGAAGCGCTGTTTGCCAAAGCTCCCATAGACCTTGGCACCCGCTGCACCGTGTTTATGAACTCCAACGTAAAGCAGGCGCAGAAGGAGGGCGCGCCCGTATCGGACATCTCCGCGGGCCTGGCCTACTCCGTCATCAAAAACGCCCTGTTCAAGGTCATCAAGCTGGCGGACGCAAAGCAGCTGGGCCGCCACATCGTGGTGCAGGGCGGTACTTTCTACAACAAAGCCGTGCTGCGCGCCTTTGAAAAGATCGCGGAGACACAGGTCGTCTGCCCGGACATCGCCGGCATCATGGGGGCCTTCGGCGCCGCGCTGATCGCCCGCGAGCGCGATACCGGCGCCGCGAGCACCATGCGGACGTTTGAAGAGATCGCAAACCTTCGCTATACCTCCCGCGCGGCCCGCTGCGGCGGCTGCGAAAACAACTGCATGCTCACCGTGAACACCTTTGACGGCGGCGGCCGCTATATCAGCGGCAACCGCTGCGAAAAAAAGGTGAGCAACGGCGGCGGCACGCAAAAGGGCGTGAACCTCTTTGAGTACAAGCGCCAGCGGATCTTCGGCTACGAGCCGCTGTCCCCCAAGGACGCGCCGCGCGGTGTGATCGGCCTGCCGCGCGTGCTGAACATGTACGAAAACTACCCCTACTGGGCCACGTTTTTCAAGGCCCTGGGCTTTGCCACGGTGCTCTCGCCGTTTTCCTCGCGCGGCATCTATGAGCTTGGCATGGACTCCATCCCCTCGGAGTCCGAGTGCTACCCGGCCAAGCTGGCGCACGGCCACGTGCAGTGGCTGTACGAGCACGGCGTCACCACCGTGTTCCACCCCTGCGTCTTTTACGAATACCAGGAGACCCCCCAGGCACAGAACCACTACAACTGCCCCATGGTCGTCTCCTACCCGGAGAACTTAAAGAACAACGTGGAGGCCATCACCGGCGGACAGATGACCTATCTGCGCCCCTTCATGGCCTTTACGGACGAAAAGACGGCGGAGGACCGGCTGGTAAGATTCTGCCGCGAGACCTGGAAGATCCCGGCCAGGGAGGTACGCGCCGCGGCCAAAGCGGCCTGGGCGGAGATGCGCCGCGCCAAGGAGGACATCCGCGCCAGGGGCACGCGCGCGCTGGCGGAGATGATCGCCGAAGGCCGCAAGGGCATCGTGCTGGCGGGCCGCCCCTACCACATCGATCCGGAGATCAACCACGGCATACCGGAGCTCATCGCGGGCTACGGCCTGGACGTGTTTACGGAGGACTCCCTGCCGGTGGCGGGGATCAGCCGTCACCGCCCGCTGCGCGTGGTGGACCAGTGGGTCTTCCATTCGCGCCTGTACAACGCGGCGGAGTACGTGAGCACCACCGACAGCCTGGAGCTGATCCAGCTCTTCTCCTTCGGATGCGGCCTGGACGCCGTCACCACGGACCAGGTGCAGGAGATCTTAGAGCGGTCCGGCAAGCTCTACACCGTCTTAAAGATCGACGAGGTGGGCAACCTTGGCGCCGCCCGTATCCGCATCCGCAGCCTGCTGGCCGCCATGCGCATGCGCGAGGCCCAGCACATCTGCGCGCACCCGCAGCCGTTAGATTATCCGCGCGTGGAATTCACCAAAGAGATGTTCGACGCCGGCTATACCATCCTGGCCCCACAGATGAGCCCGCTGCAGTTCGACATGCTCACGCCCATCTTTGAAAAGTACGGCTATCACGTGGAGATGCTAAACTCCGCCACCAAAAAGGCGGTGGACATCGGCTTAAAATACGTCAACAACGACGCCTGCTATCCCTCCGTGCTGATGACGGGCCAGCTGTTGGAGGCTGTGCTCTCCGGCCGCTACGACGTAAACAGGGTGGCGCTCTTGATGACGCAGACCGGCGGCTGCTGCCGCGCGAGCAACTATATCGCCTTCATCCGCCGCGCCTTAAAGATGGCGGGGCTGCCGCAGATCCCGGTCATCTCCCTAAACTTCAACGGCATGGAGAAGAATTCCGGCTTCAACATCACGCTGCCCATGCTGCGCGAGGGGCTGCACGGCATCGTGTACGGCGACCTGCTGATGCGCTGCCTGTACCGCACGCGCCCCTACGAGGCCGTGCCGGGCTCCGCAAACGCCCTGTGCGACAAGTGGCAGAAGATCTGCCACGACAATTTCCGCATGGAAAAGCCGGCGCTCTCCCACCGGGAGATCTGCCGCGGCATCGTGCACGACTATGATACGTTGCCGCTCAATGAGGCGGTCAAAAAACCCCGCGTAGGCATCGTGGGCGAGATCCTGGTCAAGTACATGCCGCTCGCCAACAACCACCTGGTGGAACTGCTGGAAGCCGAGGGTGCGGAGGCCGTGGTGCCGGACTTCATCGACTTTATGGCCGTGTTCCTGTTCGACTTAAACTACGAGCACAAGTACCTGGGCGGCAGCACGCTCTCCGCCCTGATCTCCAGGATCGGCGTGCCCTTTGCGGAGTCCCTGCGCAGACCCGCCACGGACGCCTTAAAGAAGAGTCGGCGCTTTTCCGCGCCGCTGCGCATCGACCGCATCGCGGAGCCGACCAAACCGTTTCTGTCGCTGGGCAACCAGTACGGCGAAGGATGGTTCTTGTGCGGCGAGATGGTAGAGCTTTTAAACGAGGGCGTCAACAACGTCATCTGCATCCAGCCCTTCGGCTGCCTGCCCAACCACGTGATGGGCAAGGGCGTGATCAAAGTTCTTAAAAACGCCTACCCGCAGGCCAACATCGCCGCCGTGGACTACGATCCCGGCGCCAGCGAGGTGAACCAGCTGAATCGCATCAAACTGATGCTGGCCGCCGCGAAGGAGGCGGAAAAAGAAGCAGAGGAAAAGGGAGCCGACTGAGGGCTCCCTCTTTTATTGTGTAAATCTTCCCGCGGTTCAGCTTTCCGCCGGCCGGATCAGGCCCACCGCCTGGTAGAAATCCAGCAGGGCGCGCACGTGCGCATGCATGTCGCGGCGAAACTCCAGCGAGGTCTTCCGGACGATCTCGCCCTCCGTGCGCCTGCCGTCTATCAGGTAGGTGATCCGCTCATGGACGCTGTGCAGGGCAGGCTCAAACCCCTGTGTGGCCGCTTCCAGCGCATCCACTGCCGCACCAAAGCCCCGGGCCTTAAAATCGGTGAACCGCTGCACGGGCCCCGCAAAGGTACGCTGCCATACGGCGTTCAGGCCGCGATCTAACGGATAGTCGTCCGAAAGCCCGTAATACGCGATCCAGCCGTCAAACAGTTCCGCCGCGTGCCGCGCATCCCTCGCCGCATCATAACCGGGCACCAGCTTTTCCGCCGACGCGCAGCAGGCCGTATAGTAGGCCTTTAAATCGTACAGGACGGAGCCGAACATGGCCTTATCGATCTTTCCGTCCAGGTACTCGGCCGCGCAGCGGTTCTTGTCCGTTACCATCAGCTCCTCCTGTTTGGCAAACAAATACGGCAGATCCGCCGCCTTAAGCGTCGCCAGGCGGTAGGCAAAGAAGGCCGCCGTAAGACAGGAGAACTTCAAAACTGCCGGGTCGATCACGTCCAGGGTATCGGTGGCGGTGTGATAGTTCAGATCCGGCCACTGCCCCAGCATGCAGCAGGGGATCCCAACAGTCGGATCGCTGTATACGGTGTGGTCGCTGCCGCCGGCGTGCAGCCCAACGCAGTGGTTGGTAAGGGCCACGGGCTCACCCGAAAACGACGTGGCCTCCCGCGCGGCTTCTTCCATGGCCAGCATGCCCAGCTCGTTGTTCAGCGCCGGGAGCTGGTACGGCGTCTTTGTAAGGGTGATCGGGCCGTAATCCCTGGTCTGGCGGCCGCCCACCATGTCCAGGTTCAGGCCGCCCAAGCCGTTTTCATAGTCCGTATGATCGCTCAGATAGGCAAAGGTGCCGGTATACTCCGGGACCAGCGTGAGCTTGACGGTATGGTCCGGCGCGGCAAGGCGCCCCTCCTTTATGAGGCGGTTGAGCACGTTCATGGCCTCTATGGCCGCCGAAACGCCCGACAGATCGTCGTTGCAGGAACTCTTGGGGTGGCACAGATGCGCGGACAGATGGACGGTCTTCTCGTCCTTTCCGGGCAGGGTCACTTCCACCACCTCGATGTGCCCGTTTTCAAGGGCGGCGTCGATGTAGGGCTTTACCTGCAGGCGGCCTCCGTTTTCGGCAAGCCGCGCACGGCAGCGGGCTGCCAGGGCGTCCCCGGCCTCGGGCGAGAGCACAAAGCCCCGCCGCACCGGTTCCCCGTCTATATGGATAGGCCAGAAGGACGTATAGGTGAGCGACCGGTACAGGTCCGCCCGCGTCCGGTCCGGCGTCTCCATGATATAGTCGGTGACCACACCCAGCGCGCCTTTTTCATAGACCCAGTCGTAGTCTCTGATGTGCCCGCGGATAAAGGCAAAGCAGTCCGTCAGATCCAGGTCCGCGTAGTCCTCCCTGCGGCTGCCCTTATCCAGCAGCACCAGGTCCACCGGCTTTTCCCGCCGGTCGATGGGGGCGCTCCGCTGGATCACGGACATGGCCTCCGCCGAATAATCCGCCAGCCGCAGTGCCGGCTCCGCCAGGTCCAGCGTGGCCCGCGAGACGGACCACTCCTTAAACATCTTGCTCTGCAGGTACCAGACGTCCGGATCCGCCTCATAAGAGAGGAGCTTCACGTCCAGCCCAAAACTTTTGCAGACCTTGTAGGCATGCTGCGCCGCCTCCCGGTACATCGGCGAGGCCTGGATCCGGTGATACCCGGACAGCGCTTTTACCACGTCCAGCAGCCTCTTTTCCGAGACCGCTTTCCTTACGATAGACAGATCCTGCATGGTCGCTATATCCTTTCTGTCAGCCTTATCGCGCAGGAACCGCCGCGCGGCCCCTGCTCTTATCATCTTACTCCACCCCGGGCCCCGCGGTCAACACGGCCTTGCCGTCGGGAGGACGAAAGACGGCGGTCGACTGTGCCGGAACCTGTGAACGTCTGTCAGAAGATCCTTTCGCCGCACCGAAAGCGGTGGCGTTCTGCCCAAAAATGCGGTATACCATTAAAGGATCCCTATGCGGCCGGCCCTGCCCCGCGCGGGAGACGCATCAAAACGGAAAGCGGACCGCCGGTCCGAAGAGGAGCAACACATGGAAAAACTGTCCCTGCGGGAATACACGGATTTCCTGGTCAAAGAGACCGAGACACTCTTAAACATCGACTCGCCCACCGGCTATACGGACGATGCCGCGCTCTGGGTCAAGAACGAATTCGAAGCGCTGGGATTTGAGGCCTGCTTTACCGCCAAGGGCGGCGTGCTGGTCTCCTTTGGCGGCGAAGACAAAACCGACGGACTGCTGCTGGAGGCGCATTTGGACACGCTGGGCGGCATGGTGGCGGAGATCAAGTCCAACGGCAGACTGCGCCTGACCAACCTGGGCGGCATGAACCCCAACAACGCGGAGACGGAGATCGTGCGCGTGGTCACCAAATTCAACGGGTCGTTTGAGGGCACCTTCCAGCTGTGCAACGCGTCCATCCACGTCAATAAGCAGTACAACGACACCCAGCGCACCTGGGACAGCTGCGAGGTGGTCCTGGACGAGGACGTGCGCACCAAAGAGGATGCGGAAAAACTGGGCATCGCCGTGGGCGATTTCGTCTGCTTCGCGCCGAACGTGCGCGTCACGTCGTCCGGCTACATCAAATCCCGTTTTCTGGATGACAAGCTGAGCGTTGGCATCCTGTTAGGTCTTGCAAAGTATCTGCGCGATGAGCACGTCACGCCGAAGCGCGCGCTGTACGCGCACATTACGGTGTACGAAGAGGTGGGACACGGCGGCTCCGCCAGCGTACCCGCCGGCTGCACCGAAGCCATTTCCGTGGATATGGGCTGTGTGGGCGACGGCCTGACCTGCACGGAGAAGCAGGTCTCCATCTGCACCAAGGACAGCGGCGGTCCCTACAGCTATTCTGTGGTAAAGGGGCTCATCACCGCGGCCAGGGAGAGCGGCACGGACTATGCCACCGACATCTATCCCGCCTACGGCAGCGACGTGGAAGCCACGCTGCGGGCCGGCAACGACATCAAGCACGGGCTGATCGGCGCCGGCGTGTTCGCGTCCCACGGCTATGAGCGCAGCCACCGGGACGGCGCGGAAAACACGCTGCGCCTGCTGATCGCCTACGCGCTGAAGTAAGGCGGCCGGGCAAGAGGCCGGCCGATAACGGCGTATCATAGAACAAGCCGCGGATCGACGTCCGCGGCTTGTTTGCGCTTTCTTTTCTTATTTCAGCTCTGCTCCGTGGCCTTGGCCAGCATGCGCGAGCCCTGCAGCATGGCGAAGATCCTGCCATTTCGCGTAAAGAATCTCACCTTTGCGTCGGTAAACGGCCCCGGGATCACGGCGATGCCCTGCGCCACGGGGATCACGTCTTTCTCCGCTTCCCCGGCCGGCG
>CACZPX010000238.1 GCA_902783095.1 uncultured Lachnospiraceae bacterium | reverse complement strand
TGATCTCGATCTTTCCCTCCGACGGTTCGGAGGCCGTCATCCCCGTATTCAGGCAGAGATCGCGCAGGATATACGCCGCCTCATCCTCGTGCAGCATATTTTCATCCTTTTCCCAGATGTAGATGCTGTCCTTGCCGACGCTCAGCAGGACCGGAATGTCCTCCTCGCGGATGACGTGCCCCTTTTTAAAGACCGGGCCTTTTTGTACGCCTTTGATGATTCTCGTGATATCGTGACAGAGAACCTGTCCGACCGCGTCTTCTGTTCTGATCAGTTTCAACGTCTTTCCCCTGTTTCCATCAGATATGGCTCTGATCCCTTCAAATTGTTTTTATTTGCAATTTGCTTTTCAGCACAATACGATTGGAATTTTATTCCATTCAGGAATTATTGTCAAGCGCCGTTTATATACATTTTTACGTATTTTTTTGACATTATCCCGTATTATTTCCCCTTAAAATCCCGCTTTTTTATGACTTTTAGGCATATGTTTTTGTGCCCGGCAAATGCGGCTCCGTGCGGGCGCAGCCGCCCTTGCCGGGTTTTCTGCACAACAAAAAACAGCGGCCTTTCGACCGCTGTCTCTTATCCTCTCCAGACACCCGGGGTTCAGAATTTTTCTCGGACGGTTCCCGGATTTTTCACCTCATAGCCGCCCAGCGCCTCCAGTCTCTCGCGGAAGGCGTCGCTCTTTAAGACTTCGATCAGCGTCCGGACCACCGGGGTCTCCCAGGCTTCGTCCGAGATCAGCAGATCGTACTGCTCCATGCAGACCGGCAGGAAGTCCAGGTCGTAGGTCTTCGCCGCGGACCAGATGCCCATGCCGGCGTCGGCCGTATCGGACGCAATCTGTACCGCCACAGACATGTGGGTGAATTCCTCACGGTCATAGCCGTAGATCGCGTCGGTGTCGATCCCGTCGCGCTTGCACAGATAGTCCATCAGCACGCGCGTACCGGAGCCCTTCTGGCGGTTCACGTAACGGATGCCGTCTTTGGTAAGGTCCGCGATGCCCGTGATCCCCCTGGGGTTGCCCTTCTGGATCATCAGGCCCTGCGTGCGGCCTACGCACTCCACCAGGCGCACGCCGCCGTCCGGGAAGTACCGGTTGATAAAGGCCGTGTTGTAGCGGCCGGTCGCCTCGTCCAGCAGGTGGGTGCCGGCGATGTGCGTCTCGCCGCGCTTCACCGCCATGATGCCGCCCATGGATCCCACGTGCGTGGAGCTCATGAACATGGACGGGTCCGCCAGGTGCAGCAGGTCCGCCACCTCGTCCAGAAGCGGGTCGTGGCTGCCGATGGCCACCAGGACGTTGTCCAGCTCGCTCTCCGGGCGCAGCAGCGTGATCTCCACCTCCGCGCCGGCCTCGTACCCTTCTAGCCCCTGCGGGATCTCCAGCAGGCCGTCCGCCTTCATGAAGGACGTGACGACGCCGCTGCCGCGGTTCAACGGAGAGGCCATGAGCTTTCCGCCCACTCGCCCAAGGCGCACCCGCACGAACTCGCGGTATTTCAGGCCGGACAGCACCGCGCGGGACAACGTGGCCTTTACGGTCACGGGCTTCGCTGCGGCAGACGCATACCAGGCGTCGATCACCGGCTTAAAGAGCTGTTCCAGCACGATGATGCCGGATACCGGATAGCCGGGCACGCCCAGAATGGGCTTGGCGCCCGCCAGACCCAGGATCGCAGGCTTACCGGGCTTGATGGCGATGCCGTGGGTGACGACTTCACCCAGTTCGCCGATCATTTCGGTGGAAAAGTCCTCGCGGCCGGCGGAGGAGCCGGCGTTTAACAGTACCATATCGCACTGCGCCAGCGCTTTTTCGAGCGCAGCGCGGATGTCCGCTTTTTTATCTTTGACGATGGGATAGGTGACCGGTTCCGCGTCCCACTCCCGCAGCATGGCGGAAAAGATGGAGCTGTTGAACTCGATGATGTCGCCGGGCTTCGGGTCCGCCGTGGGCGCCACGATCTCGTCGCCCGTAGGGATGATGCCCACGACCGGCTTTTTCAGGACCTCTACCTGGAGCACGCCGGCCGCCAGCAGCGCGCCGATGGCCGCGGGCGTGATGCGCATATGGGACGGCAGCACCATCTCGCCCGCGCAGATGTCCTCGCCGATCTGACGGACGTGCTGCCAGGGCGCCGCGGGCGCATAGACGGTGACCGTACCGTCTTCATGGTTTACGATATCCTCCACCATGATCACCGCGTCGCAAGCCTCCGGCACGGGGTCGCCCGTGTCCACCACGGTATACTGATCTTCCGCAAGCGTGACCGGCGTGGTCTCGGTGGCGCCAAAGGTGTCCTTTGCCAGAACGGCGATGCCGTCCATGGCCGAGGCCGGATAATGCGGCGCGGAAATATGCGCGTACACCGCGTGCGCGGTGATCCGTCCGGCCGCCTCCTGCACCGGGACCGTCTCGGTGCCGGCTCTCATCCCGTTGTCCGTAAGTTTTGTCAGGTAATTGCTGCGTGCCTCGTCCAGGTCTATATTGGTCAGAAATTGAAATGCCATAATGTTCTCCTTCTCGCTTGTCGATCACTGCTGGGCAGGGATGTCAAAGTAATCCATGGTGAAGCGGCGGAACTCGTTCGCCATTTCCGACAGATGCTTTTCCCGCTTAAAGCAGATCATCATCTGTCTGGAAAACTTCTTGTTCATTAATATAAGGGTCTTGATCTTGGTATCGTTTTTGTAGATGTCCATGACGCTCTCCGGGATAAAGCCCACCGCAATGCCGGAGGCGATCATCTCGCGGTGCATGGACCGGCTGTCCACGTAACTGACCGTGTTCATGGGCACGGCCAGCGCCTTGCAGATCTCCAGCGGGAACTCAAAGCCCGTGTCGCTGTAGCGCAGGAAGACGTAGTCGCGGCCGGCCAGATCCGCAAGGGTGGCGGAACTCTTATTCCTTAATTCGCTTTCGGAATGAACCGCCAGCAAATACCGTTCCCGGTAAAAGGGAATGCCGTTAAACTTGGCGTATTTGCGTCCTTCCGGATAGACCATCAGGTCGAAATCATTGATGTCCGGGTGTTCCGTCTCCTCGATGACGCAGCTGATGTCATATGACACACAGGAATACTTTTTCTTGAAAGCATCCATGCAGGAAAAGAGCTTCCCGCTCCCGCCCTCGATGCCGATATGCACCGTATTGCTGCGTCCGTGCGCCTCCTGATCCAGCACGTTTACAGTCCGGTCCATTTCCGAAACGATCTTCTTGCAGCTTTCAAGAAAGCGTTCGCCGGAAGCATTCAGCGCGATATTCTTCCCGTTTCTGTCAAAAAGCGAAACGCTGAGTTCTTTTTCAAGTGCAGAGATGTTCTTTGACAGGGACGATTGCGAGATGTGAAGCAGATCCGCTGCCTTTGTGACGTTTTCGAGCTGTGCAACTGTAATAAAGTAACGCAACTGCAATACATTCATAGTGTTTATAGTTTAAGCTTTCTAATTCCGTTTTGCAATCAATAGCAAAATGTAAATATTCCAAATTTGAATAAGATCAGGTGTCATTTATCCGTTATATCACTTTTCTTCATATTGACAGTCCTTTCGAAACGTCCTAACATAACTGCCGTATCCTGCCATGGTCTGTCTGCCGCACCGGCAATATGCCGGCGGCGCAAAACATCGCGGGAACGCAAAAGATACTCTGGAGGAGAATTATGAAGAAACTTGTTGCGTTATTGCTGAGTGCGATCATGGTCCTGTCTCTGGCTGCCTGCGGCAGCACCGAGGCCGAGACCACCGCTGCGCCTGCTGAGACTACTGCAGCTCCGGCTGAGACCACCGAAGCTCCCGCCACTACGGAAGCCCCCGCCACCACCGAGGCCCCCGCTACCACGGAAGCTCCTGCTACCACCGAGGCTCCCGCTACCACCGAAGCCCCTGCGACCGAGGCCACGACCGAAGCCGCCGAAGGCGTGAACCTGACCATCCTGTATGAGCAGGATGACAGCATGATCAACACCTACTCCGTGCTGGCCGTCAATCCGGAAGCTCCCTTTGTGGACGCGGACGGCAAGGCCGTGGAAGGCGTGGAACTGAACACCGTCGGCGCTGCCGCTCTGATCAACTGGCTGCTTTCCGAGGAAGGCGAGCAGGCTGCCGCCGCCTACGGCTATGAGCAGTACGGCGAGTACCTGTTCTACCTGCTGGATGGCGCGCCCGTCTCCACCGCGGAGATCCCGGCCGCTACCGAGGAGACCAAGCAGATCCGCCTTTCCACCACCACTTCCGTGAATGACTCCGGCCTGCTGGGCTACCTGCTGCCGATGTTTGAAGAAAAGTACGGTTATTCCGTAGAAGTTTACTCCGCCGGTACCGGCAAGGCCATCGCCAACGCCAAGATGGGCAATGCCGACCTGATCCTGGTGCACGCCAAGGCGCAGGAAGAGGCCTTTATCGCCGACGGTTTTGCCTATGTGATCGAGGGCATGGAAACCGAGCGCTTAAGCTTCATGTACAACTTCTTCGTTCTGTGCGGCCCGTCTGAGGACCCGGTCGGCGCCAAGGACTGTGCTACCGTCAAGGACGCTTTCGCCAAGATCGCGGAGCAGAAGGCCCCGTTCATCTCCCGCGGCGACGGTTCCGGCACCCATACCAAGGAGCTGTCCCTGTGGCCGGAAGCTCTGGGCATCACGGATGACGCCGCCAGCTTCGCCGACTATGTGGACTGGTACACCTCTGCCAACGCCGGCATGGGCGTCTGCCTGACCATGGCCGAAGAGATGCATGCCTACATCCTTTCCGATAAGGCGACCTTCCTGACCTTCCGTGCCAACAACGGCCAGATGGATTAATCTTTACATTTATTCAAGACCTCACTATGATAGGGCTGTGGCGGATTCCTTCTTCGCCGCGGCCCTTTTTTTAAACC
>CACZPX010000237.1 GCA_902783095.1 uncultured Lachnospiraceae bacterium | reverse complement strand
TCCCCGTGTGGAACCTCCCGCTGAAGCATCCTATCAATATCGCCTACGAGGCCGCCACCGCTGACCTGAACGACGTGAACATGATCGATCCCTTCCACCTGGAGGCCTATGGCAAGAGCACGGTCAACTACAACCGCGACGTAGAGATCTTCCCCGTTTTGCGCGCCACCTTCCAGATGATCTACGGCGAGTCCCCCTACAAGTCCCCTACGGACATGGGCGTGAACATGGCCGGCAACTGCATCTTTGACGACTGGGCCGTGTCCGAAGCCGCCAAGGAGGAGATCATCCGCCGCTACTACGCCGCGCTCTGCGACGAACGCCAGGGGCTGGGTTCCCACGAGGCCACCTTAAAGATCGACCTGACCATGAAAAAGGCCGGCATCTCCACGGCGGACCGCGTCGTAGTGGCCGCCGCGCTGGAAAAGGAAAAGGCGACCGACGCGCCGGCCATGGCGCTGCAGTTGAACGACGGACGCATCATCACCGGCAAGACTTCTTCCCTGCTGGGTCCGGCCTCCGCCATGCTCTTAAACGCCTTAAAGGCGCTGGCCGACATCCCGGACGACGTGCTGCTGATGAGCCCGGACGTGATCAACCCCATCCAGAGCTTAAAGACCGGCCCGCTGGGCGGCCACAACCCGCGCCTGCACACGGACGAGGTGCTGATCGCCCTGGCCATCTGCGCCGTGATGAACCCCGTGGCCAAAAAGGCGCTGGACGCCATCAAGGGCCTGAACAACACCGAGGCGCACAGCACCGTGATGCTCTCCCAGGTGGACGTAAACACCATCAAAAAACTGGGCATCCACTTAACGTGCGAGCCCCGGCACCAGACCAAGAAACTGTACCACAAATAACGAGGACGCGGGGACGGTCCTTACTGTCCTCACACCCGGGACGCGGGGCCGGTCCTTCAGACCCACATCGGGCGGCTCCCGCAAAAACTTTACAATTCCGAAAAACGGCATGGTCTCCGGGTCATGCCGTTTTTTGTTGTGTCAGGGCACGCAAGGCGGCGATGGTCATATCCTGCGTGCCCAGGTTTTAAAAAACAGGATCCCCGGGCAGTCTCGGAGCGGGCTTGACAGGTGACCCATCGTTCATTACAATGAGAGAACGAACGGTCACCGGCGTTTTGAAGGAGGTTTTTCCATGGCGCATGACACAAGAGAGCGCATTCTGGATGCCGCACTGGAGCTGTTTTCGCAAAACGGCTATGCAGGCACCAACATCCGCGAACTGAGCGCCTCTCTGGGGCTTGTAAAGTCCGGAATCTATAAACATTTTGAGAGCAAGGAAGAGATCTGGAACACCCTTTTGGACAGGATGATCGCTTACTACGGGGAACGGTTCGGTTCGGCAGAGCACCTCCCTCCCGTGCCGGACTCGCCGGAGGAGCTGGTGGACATGACGATGCGGCTGGCAGAGCTCACGATCCGCGATGAAAAGATCAGTATGACGCGCAAGGTCCTCTCCATTGAACAGTTCCGGGACGATCGCGCCCGGGCGCTGGCAACAAAGCACTTCCTTACCGGTCTTACTGTCATGTTCACACATGTGTTCACCGGCATGATGGACAAGGGACTGCTCCGGAAGGATGATCCCGCCATGCTGGCTTTTGCCTATACCACGCCGATCTCCGCGCTGATTCACCTTTGCGACCGGGAGCCGGAGAAGACCGGCCAGGCCCTGGCAAAGATCGAAGCCTTCAGCAGACACTTTATCAGAACGTACGGAAAGGATACCTGCCATGAATGATCATATCGCCTATTGCGGCCTGGACTGCGCAGGCTGCGAAGCCCGCCTTGCGACCGTAAACAGCGACGATGCCCTGCGGCAAAAGGTGGCAAAAGAATGGTCCAAACTGAACGGCGCAACGATCACGCCGGAGATGATAAACTGCGTCGGCTGCCGGATCGACGGGGCCAAGACGCCCTTCTGTGAATCGCTCTGTCCGATCCGGCAATGCGCCGTAAGCCGGGGCGTTGAGACCTGCGGAAACTGCGATGAGATGGACGGCTGTGAAAAGCTCGGCCTGATCGTAAAAAACAATCCGGACGCGCTGCAGAACCTGAAGGGATATGCCTTTATCCCCCTGCGTGACCGACCGGAGCTTATGGATCGGGCAGCTGCCTGGTTCCATGAAAAATGGGGCGTACCCAAGCAGGCTTATCTCGACTGCATGACGGCCTATCTGGACCGGGCGACGGAATACGGCTGGTATCTGTGTGTGGACGGTGATCGGATCGTCGGAGGGCTGGGCGTTATCGAAAACGACTTCCACGACC
>CACZPX010000236.1 GCA_902783095.1 uncultured Lachnospiraceae bacterium | reverse complement strand
TACGCACTCCTGATAGATGCCGCGGAAGCGGTGCGCCGCCTGTATCACCCATACGGCGATGGACAGCTGCTCCAGAAAGGCCCCGCGGTACAGCCGGCAGGCCTGCAGGTAAAGGGCGAGCCTGAGCTCCGGGTCCTCCTCCTGCTTTGCCGCCAGGTACAGCCGCTCCATCTCGTCCGTATCGAGCTTCAGCGCGACCTCGTCCGTCCAGTAGTAGATGCCGCGGCGGACCTCCAGATAGTTTGCCTCCGGCATCCCCAAGAGCTTTAAGCGCTTGCGCGCGTTGTAGATCACGTTGCGGATCGCGTGGGAGACGTCGTCCACCTCCCGGTCCTCAAACAGCATCTCCTTTAAGACCGCCCGCGCGGCGCCCTTTTCGTGATAGAACAGGACCGTCTGCATCAGCGCGCAGAACTGTGAGCCGGCCTGTCTGCCGTCTATCAGTTCCACGCCGTTCCAGACCATGGAAAACCCGCCCAGCATCCGGACGGAAAGCACTTGCATCTCTTCGCGTTCTTCCATTCTCTCCCCCTCCTGAAGGCAGAACCGCCGCGCCTACAGGCGCTTGACCATATTTTCGTAGTTGACACAGGAAAGCAGCGCCGTATCGCGCGTGATCCTTCCCGCCCTGTACAGGGCAAGCAGATTGCCGTCCATGGTGCACATGCCGTCTGCCGCGCCGGCCTGCATCACGGATTCCAGCTGGTGCAGCTTGTTTTCCCGGATCATGTTCTGCACCGCCACGGTGCTCTTCATCACTTCGAACACGGGGATCAGGCTGCCGTCGGTGGCGGGCACCAGCTGCTGGCACACGATGCCCTTTAAGATCTGCGCAAGCTGGATCTTCACCTGCTGCTGCTGATTGGCCGGGAAGACGTCCAGAATGCGGTTGATGGTGTTCGCCGCGCCGCTCGTGTGCAGGGTGGACAGCAGCAGCACGCCGGTCTCCGCCGCGGTCATGGCCGCGGAGACGGTGTCGTAGTCCCGCATCTCGCCCAGCAGGATCACGTCCGGGCTCTCGCGCAGCGCGCTGCGCAGCGCATCCAGGTAGCCGGGCGTATCGATAGAGATCTCCCGCTGCGTCACGATGGCCCTGTCATGCCGGTGGATGTACTCGATGGGGTCCTCCATGGTGATGATATGGCAGTCGCGCGAGCGGTTGATGCGGTCGATCATGCAGGCCAGCGTGGTGGACTTGCCGGTCCCGGCCGAGCCGGTGATCAGTACCAGGCCCTTCTTGTTGTCCGCGAGCGAGAGCACGTTCTCCGTGATGCCGAGCCTGGCCGGATCGGGCAGGCCGAACCGGATCACGCGGATCACGGCCGAGAGCGAGCCGCGCTGCCTGAAGACGTTCACGCGGAAGCGCCCCAGCTGCGGGATGGCAAAGGAAAAGTCGTCATCCAGGCCGCGATCCAGGTTGGTGCGGTCGCGTCTGCTGACCGTGTAGATCTCCTCCACCAGCCTTCCGATGCTGTCCGGCAGCAGGCGCTCGCCGGGCAGCCGGTTCTGGCGGCCGCCGATCTTTAAGGTGACCGGCAGGCCGGCGATCAGAAAGATGTCCGATGCGTCGCCGTGCACCGCCTGTTCCAGTATCTCTGTTATACCCATGTCTTTGCCCCCCTATTTCCCGGGCCAGAGCCCGTCTACGTCCGTATCTTCCTCCCAGGCGTGCGCAAAGCGCCACTCCAGGATCCGCAGGCCGTCCGGTCCGCGCTCCGCGCGGATCTGCAGCGAGGCCAGTCCGTCTTCCGATACGATCTGCTCTTCATAACTGCCGCTTTCCGGGCCGCGGTCCGAAAGTTCCTGCAGTTTCTGCTGCCCCTTTCGTTCCAGCTCGTAGCGCGTGCCCACCGTCTGCGCGTAGCGCTCGGCCAGCCGCATATCCGCTCCCGCCGTGGTATAGGACAGTACGGCCAGGATGGTCAGGCAGATGCTGATGACCGAGAGCAGCAGGGCAAGCGGTCCCAGTCTGACCGGTGTCGTCTGTCTCAATCTTTGGCACCTCCTTTTACGTAGACCGCCGTATCCAGTTCATAGACCGGCGCTTCGCGGCCCTCGTACAGGACCGTGATGCGGCTGTTCACCATGGTCCCGGCCGTGCCTGCGGCCTCCTCCCAGGTGACCAGCACTTTCAGGGCGCCCGCGGCGTCCGGTTCCAGGTCCAGCCCGTAGCACGCGGTCACGGCGGGGACTCCCCCCCCGTCGGACAGGGCGGCGTTTCCGGCCTCGTTTAACCGGTCCGCCAGGTCCTTTGCACTTTCCGACGCGTTTACCAGCTCCGCGGTGTTCGCGGCGAGCGTGACGGCCTGCGTCAGCAGTCTGGCGTCCCCGCTCTTTACGCGGCCCGCGCCGAAGATCCGCGTCAGCACCAGGATGATCCCGATAAAGACCAGGATCAGCACCAGCGCTTCCGCGTAAAAGGCTGTGATGTGACGGCTCTTTTTCACTGTCCGCCACCTCCTTCGCTGCGCAGCCGCAGCACGGCGCGGCCCTCGTCCGTCCGTACGGTGAGCAGGCCGTCCGAAAGCGCCGCCTCAAAGCGCGACGTCTTTGCGATCACCTGCGCGTGTTTGGCGTCCAGAGGGCTGTTGTCCTTTGCAAAGTCCTCCAGCAGCGCGCCGTCGTGCCGGTAGATGCGCAGGGCGTACCCCGTGTCCGCGTCGGCGATCACCAGCACCGGCCCGTCTTCGCCGGTCTCCAGCCGTACGGCGCCGGCCGCGTCGCTGCCCTTCACGGCAGAGGCGATATAGGCCGACAGCGCGCGGCTGTCCATATTGGCGTTCTGCACCCCAACGGTATTCTGGTAACTCTTCGCGCCGAAGAGCACCAGCATCAGAAAGCCTGTCAGAAACAGGATCACGATGCCGACCGTATAGACGCGCAGCAATTTGTGCCCACTGTGTTTCATTCCGGCCTTACTCCCCTCCGTGTCTGGGCGTCACCTTTACCGTAGGCGGCAGGTTGGACGCGAAGCCGCTGTAGGTGACGTAAAAGTCCTCCGTGTTTACCTGCAGGCCGTAGTTTTCCCGCAGATAGGCGAGATCCGGCGGATACACGCCTTCCACGGCGTAGCACTGCAGGGCGCAGCGCTCCACGGCCGCGCGGATCGCCTGTGCGCTCTCGGCATCTGCGTCCCGGCTGCCGCGCGCAAAGAACACCGCGCACGCCGCTGCCGCGACGATCACCAGCACCGCCAGCACTTTCAGGACTGTATGTCTGTTTTTCTTATCGGAATACATCTTATCCCACCGAATTCATCATGCCGATCAGCGGAAGCATCACGGAGAGCAGCGAGATGCCCACCGTGACCATCAGCACGCCGGACAGAAGCGGGTCCGCGACGCCCACCAGGCGGTCCACCTTTTCCGTGCAGTCCTGCTCCAGCAGGCCCGTCAGCCGGTTTAAAATCTCCTCCATGTTGCCGCTTCTCTCGCCCGCCAGAAACATCCGCCCGTACACCGGTTCGAACAGGTCCTCGTCGTAGGCGGCCTGAGCGATGCTGTGCCCCTCCTCCATGCGGGCGGCGCAGCGGTGCAGCTTTTCTTCCACCGCCCGGCAGTCCGTCATGGGCAGGCTGTGTTTTACCGCCTCGTCCTGCAGTTCGCCGCTCGCGATGAACGTCGCCAGCGCGGAGGTGAAGCGGAACGTTCCCATATCCTCCAGGATGGACCGGCACACCGGGATGCGGTTCAATACCTTTTCCACAGTCTCCTTCTTGCCACTGGTCCACAGGATCAGGCCGGTCACCAGCAGCACCGCCAGCAGCACCATCACCGCCAGCGCGACCCAGCAGAAGACGTAGGCCCAGCGGATGTAGCTGTAGCTGGACGCCGCGAGGCTGCCGGTCAGGCTGTCGTAGACGCCGGTAAAGGACGGCAGCACCATGGTGAGCATCACCGTGAGCACCGCGATGATCAGGACCAGCATGGCTGCGGGGTAGGTCACCGCGCCGCGGATCTTCTCGGAGATGGTCTTCTGATCCGCGTAGTACCGGGCGAGCCGGAACAGGATGTCCTCCATACGACCGGAAGAGGCGCCGGCTTCCACCATCTGCAGGGCGTAGTCGGGGAAGACCCCGCTTGCGCGCATGGCCGCGTCCAGCGACGCGCCTGCGTCCACCTGCTCCTTCATCACCGCCAGCGCCTGCGCCAGCACGCCGCCGGTCTTTTTGCTGTCGTCGTGCAGCAGGCCCACGGCCTCGTCCGTCTGAATGCCGGCCTTGACCATCATCGCCATGCTCTCGCAAAACGCGCTGACGCCAAGATAATCCAGTTTTTTCTTCTTCATCGGTCCACCCGCTCTCTTTCCATTCCGATGGCTGTCTCGGTATCAATAGCAGTACAGGTCTGCATAGTTTTCGCCGTTTCCTATAAAATCACTGTCCGCGCCGTTGGCCGCGAAGGTCAGGTCCAGCCGGTTCCAGGTTCCCTTCTTTACTTCAAACTCCACTAAGACCCAGCCCGTCTGGTCCGTGTAGAACATGTTCCAGGCGTGGTACAGATCGTCCGGCGACACGTAGCCGAAGATCATCTTGGTGGGGATCCCCTGGCTGCGCAGCATGGAGGCCGCCAGCGCGGCATAGTCAAAACAGATGCCCGTGCCGCTCTGCATAATCTCGTCCGGATCCGGCAGGTAGCCGCTCTGCACGGTCTCCGCCTTTTCTTCGTCATAGCTGACCGTCTCGCAGATATAGCCGTAGATGGCGCCCACCGCGTCCAAAGAGGTGCTCCCCTGCGCCGCGAGCTCCGCGGCCTTTTTGACGCAGGCGGACTGCTCCGTATAATCGACGTAGCTGCTGGCCCGCAGGAAGGGCTGAAACTCGTCCTTTAAGACCACGCTGACCTCCGTGGTAAACAGCAGGGCGTACTTGGTCTCCGAGATGTTCTCCAGCGCCCGCAGCTCGTACAGCCCGTCCCCGCACTGCAGCGGATAGACGGCCTGCGTCCCGTCCGACGGCAGGTCGTAGGTATAGGTGTCCGTCTCCGTCAGCACCTGAAACTTCAACCGCTTTTCCGAACGGCCGGTCACGGCGATCACGCCCAGTTCCGTGCAGGAGAGGTCGATCTGCACCTGCTCGTTGCCCTCGGTCACCGCGCCCGTAAAGGCGGTGGGTGAAACGCCGGGCGCCCGGTACTGCTCACCCGCGGCCTTCGTCTCCGCCGGGGCGGCAGAAGTCGGTGCCTGTTCCGGCGGGGCGGACGAGCACGCGGAGACAATCAGGGCAAACAGCAGCGCAAACAGAATGCCGCTTAACCGCACCGTCTGCCGTCTTCTTCTGTTCCGTTTCCGCACCGCCAAGACCGCTTCTCCCGCCGTCTCCTCTTTAGTCCGCGCAGAGCGCCCGCAGGTCGGCCAGCGCCGCCTCGATCCGCGCCAGGTTGGCGGAATAGTCCGTCTCCGTGCGGGACCGCAGCAGTTCCGTCACGGCCTGGACCGGCTCGTAGATGGGCGTGAGCGCCAGGTTTCCCGTCACCCCCTTTAAGGCGTGCGCCGCCTCAAAGGCCGCGTCCAGATCGCCGGCTTCCAGGGCAGTCCTCAGTTTTTCAAAGTTGGCGTCCTCCGCTGCCAGTTTTATCATGCGAAAATAGAACGCTTCATTGTTTAAGCAGCGTGCAAGCCCTTCCTGCGTCTTTACGCCCATGGCCTGCAGGGCCTCGATCGTCAGCATAGCCGTCCCTCCTTTTTGCATTCCAGAATCAGCCGTTCAAAATCCGATGCCGGGACCGGTTTGGAGAAGTAGTAGCCCTGCGCCAGGTCGCAGCCCAGGCGCTTTAAGTCCCGCACCTGCTCCTCGGTCTCCACGCCCTCTGCCACCACCAGCGTATTCAGCCGCTTGGCGATGTCGATCACCAGGCCCACCATCTGGATGTTCTTCTCGCTCGCGTGCATGTTGCGCACGAAGTGCATGTCCAGTTTCAGCACGTCCACGGGAAGGTCCGCCAGCATGTTGAGGGAGGAGTAACCGGAGCCGAAATCGTCCATCTCCACGCGGAATCCGCGGTCCTGCAGGGCCCGCACCGTCCTGGTGATTTGGTCCGATTCCTCCGTATAGGCGGATTCCGTGACCTCGATCAGGAAATCCGCAGGGTCGATGCCGTTTTCCTGCACCAGATTCTCCAGGCAATCGAGAAAATCCTTTGCATAGATATCGATGCGCGAAACGTTTACGGACACCGGGAGCGTCACGCCCAGCGTCTCCCGCCACACGCGCATCTGCCTGGCGGTCTCCGCCCAGATATAGCGGTCCAGCCGCTGGATCAGGCCGTTTCGCTCAAACAGCGGAATGATCCGTCCCGGGCTGATGCGGCCGAGTTCCGGATGCTCCCAGCGCACCAGCGCCTCCGCGCTCCTCAACACGGGCTGCTCGCCCTGAATGCCGAACTTGGGCTGGTAATAGACCTGAAACTGCCGCTCGGCCAGGGCGGTCTCCATATCGTCGATCAGGCGCTGCTCCTCCAGCTCCCGCTCGTGCATCGCGCCGTCGTAATAGGAAAGCGTCCGCGTGTAATTGCCGCGGATCGCGTCGGCCGCCATCTTGGCCCGGTCAAAGCGCCGTTCGGCTGCCAGAGACAGGTCCGCCCGCGGGTAGATGCCCAGGCGCAGGTGCAGCCTGGTGCGGATGCCCTCCGCCTCCAGATCTTTCATGAGCCGCGCATGGATCGCGTCATAGTCCGTTCCCTCCGGGACATACAGCAGGAACATGTCCGCGTTGCCGCGCCCGGCCACGCCGCCGGTCAGCGGGATCATGTCCAGAATACAGGCGCCGGTCTTCTGCAAAACCCGGTCTCCGAAGGCCCTGCCCTGCAGTTCGTTCACCAGGCGGAAGTTGTTGATATTGATCACCGCCGCGTCCATCCTGGTATCCGCGTGGTGCAGATCATACTGCTCGATATAGCTGTAAAAATAGTTCCGGTTCAGCAGGCCGGTCAGATCGTCACGCTCCGTATTCTGGATGATATAGGTATCTTCCGCCAGTTCTATGGTGCGCTGAACACGCGCCAGGATCACGTCCGGCAGGTCGAAGGGCTTGGCGATAAAGTCCGCGGCGCCCTGCTGCAGGCTCTCCACCTCCATCCGCTTTTCCGACGTCAGGACGATCACCGGGATCCGCTCCAGCGCCGGCTCTTCCTTTAAAATGTGCAGAAGCTCCATGCCGGAGAGCACCGGCATCATCAGGTCCAGCAAGATGAGCGAAAGGACCGCCTCGTTTTCCTGGATCAGCGTCAGCGCTTCCTGGCCGTCCGCTGCCTGCAGGACCTCATATCTGTCCGAGAGGATCATAGAAAGCATCTCCCGGTTGACGGCTTCGTCGTCTACCACCAGAACCAGACGTTTTCCGTTCTTTGCATAAAACCGCTCGTGGCTTTTCAACATTTCGAACGCAACCTCCCTTTAATCGTTGTCACCGTAAAAGCCGAACGCACCGCGTCCGTTTTCCTTAACGCGGTACAGCGCCGTGTCCGCATCCTTATAAAGATCGCCCCCCGGCCCGGTGAGCGCCCCAAAGGCGACGCCCATGCTCAGACCGAAGGCCGGGACCTCCTCATCCTCTTTGGCCGCGCCGGCCGCGATGCGGGTCAGCTTTCCCGCGATCAGCCCGCGCAGCGTCTCGTCCGTGTGCACCATGATCACCGCGAACTCGTCCCCGCCGATACGGCAGACGTAGTCCTCCGCACGGAAGCTCTTCTGCAAAAGCCCCGCCAGTTTCTGCAGCGCCAGGTCGCCGGTCTTGTGGCCGTAGGTATCGTTCAGTTCCTTGAAATGGTCGATGTCGATCAGGATCAGCGTCTGATCCTTGTGCGGCTGGACCAGCGCGTCCTCAAAGACGCCGCGGTTGTACAGCCCGGTGAGCGGATCGTGCGAGGCCTCATAGGAGATCTGCTCCTGATGGAGCCTGGTCTTTTCCAGGATCTGGTTGTAGGTCCGCGCAAGATAGCGCAGCTCCGCCGCGCCGTTTTCCGCCAGTTCCCGGTTCTCCCTGATGTTGACGGTCGCCCTGCGCAGCGGCATCACCACCAAAAATGCCGTGAGCGCGATGGCCGCGAGGATGAACAGCACCAGCAGCGCGATGAGCAGATACTGCATGCGCAGAAGCCGCAGAAGCCCCTCGGAGCTGTCCGCCTCGCGCATGCGCAGGGATTCGACAAGCGCCTCCGCGCAGGCGCTCACGTTCTTGTCGATCTGCGCCTTCTTGGACTGATAGACCTCGTCAAAGACCTTCTCCCTGGCAAGCAGATCCTTTTCCTGCGCCGACAGCTCCTCGTCCTGCGGCGACAGCACGGTCTGCTGTAGCTCCACCGGGAAGTTTTCCTCCGGCTGTCCCGTCGCCTCGATCTTCAGGCGCATGGCGTAATACTCCAGATCCATCAGGGCGTGGGACTCCTCCAGCGCCTTTTCCAGCCTGCGGTAGGCGTCGCTGTCCCCGAAGAACTGGTTCATGTCTTCCAGGGCGCGCTCCCGCCTGCGGGTCTGCAGGGCTTCCTCAAAATAGTTCGCCACGTGCTGCGGGTCCCCGTTTTCCGCAAAGAGCCGCACCTGCTGCGTCATATAATCCGACGCCGTCTTGAGCGTATCCGCGCTCTGCCGGCTGCGAACGTAGGTCTCCGTGTCCATGCGCAGCGTATCGTAGGCGTCCCGTGTTTTGAGCGCAGTAAGGAGCAGGGCGACGGCGGCGATGACCGCCAGTACCGCCAGCCCGATGTCGATCACCTGCAGCGGAATGCCCTTTCCTCTCTTCTTTTCGGCCTTTCCTGATGTTTCCTGGTTCCTGTTTTCTGTCATAGCTTTGCCGCCGTCCCCCACGGCGTTTGTAAAATGTTAATATGAATCTGTTTTACTATATCACAGACTGTCGGCTTTTCATAGCGTTTTCGTCCAAACATTGGACGGTTTTTGCCTGGAAGATTTCAAGAAGGAAGCAGTCAACGCCTCCTGCCTGCAGCGCGGACATTCGCAGCCTGCGGCTTCACGACCTACGCCCGGCAAATGCGGCTCTGTGCAAGCACAGCCGCGCTTGCCGGGCTTGCTGCACAAAAAAACCTGCCGGCCCAGGTCCGACAGGTTCTTTAAACGTCCGTATATCCGGTTTATTTTTTCCAGTGTTCCTCCCACTTTTTGTCC
>CACZPX010000235.1 GCA_902783095.1 uncultured Lachnospiraceae bacterium | reverse complement strand
GCACGGCGTAGATGTCCAGCATGGAGTCGAAAAAGACCGTCATGATGCCTGTCCGGCTCAGGACGACGATCGGAATGCCGATCACCACGATCACGGCAAGGATGATCAGCAAAACCACGCCGCCGAACAGCAGCGTCAGCGAGATCCTGTGTTTGCGTTCCTTACTCCTGTCCATCTTTTCGCACCGCCTTGTAGCCGAGTCCCCGCACGGAGACGATCTCAAACGCGTTCCAACCCTCAAAGCGCTTGCGGAGCCGCCCGATGTGCACGGTCACGGTCTCCCAGCCGGTCTCCGAATCGGTCCCCCAGATCTCGTCCATCAGCTGGATCCTTGTAAAGATCTTGCCCGGATAGGAGAGGAGCTTGTACAGAAGCAGAAACTCCTTCTGCGGCAGTTCCACCACTTCGCCGGGGCGGGAGACCGAGAGGCTGTCGTAGTCCAAAACGGCGTCGCCGACGGCGATCTTCCGCTCGCTCGCGATGCGCGCCCGCCGCAGCAGGGCCCGGATGCGCAGCAGCATCTCCGTCTCGTCGATGGGTTTTGTGATGTAGTCGTCCGTGCCCACCAGAAAGCCCTTGTGGCGGTCTGCCGGCAGCTGCTTGGCGGAGACCATCAGCACGGGCAGCTCGCTGCCGCTCTTTCGCAGCGCTTCGGTAAAGGCGTAGCCGTCCATCTCCGGCATCATCACGTCCAGGATCACCAGGTCGATGTAATCGCGGTCCAGGACCCGCAGCGCCTCTGCGCCGTTTTCCGCCGTGGTCACCGTATAGCCGTCGGCTTCCAGTACGGCCCGGATATATTTTCTTGTGTTTTTGTCGTCGTCTGCGACCAGAATGTGGAACATGGCTGCCTCCGTCTGCCCCGTTGATGACTGTATTATAGCAGAAGACGCCGAAAAGGGGTAGCGCCCGTGACCGGGGCAAAACAGCCGCCCCGCTGCGCGGACATACGCGGCCAGCTGCACAAAAAACCGGGCAGGAAGTCCTGCCCGGTCCGGTACGTTTTTGGATGCGGGATCAATACACCAGCAGGTGATCGATGTCGCGCGGATAGTAGGTGAGGATCTCGATGCCGGTCTCCGTCACGGCGATGGTGTCGGAGAAGCGGAAGCCGCCCAGGCCTTCCACGTAGAAGCCGGGCTCCACCGAGAAGACCATACCGGGCTCGATCACAACGTCGGTCAGGCCGGCGTCCAGATAAGGATACTCGTGGCCCACGTTGTCCATGCCCACGGAGTGGCCGGTGTGGTGGCGCCAGCAGTTCATCAGGCCGTTCTCCTCGTAGTAGCTGCGGGTGACCTTGTCCACGTCCGCGCAGGTGATGCCGGGGCGGATGGTGTTGAAGATCAGTTCCTGGCACTCCACCGCGTGGTTGAAGTACTTGACCATCTCCTTGGTGGGCTCGCCCAGGAAGTGGGTGCGCTCCAGCTCGCTGTTGTACTCCAGGATGTTGGCGCCTGCACCGGAGACCAGGGGACCGTGATCCGGGAAGGGCTCGGTGGTGGTGACGCAGTGCGGCATGGCGCCGCGCTCCGCAAACTGGCCGCGGTAGCCCGCGCTGGCTCTGGCAATGCCGTTGTTCAGGGTCTTGGCGTCAAATTCCATGCCCAGGCACTTCAACATGGCGGCGGTGGTCTTGCCGGCGGCGATGCCGGTGATCTCGGGCTCTACCACGCCGGGATGGGTGATGGAGGTCAGCTCGTTCAGGGCCATGGAGCCCCAGCGGGAGCACTCGCGGATGCAGTGGATATCAAATTCGGACTTGATGATCTTCAGGTCGTAGACGAAATAGGGATCGATGACCAGCTTTAAGTCCGGGAGGAAATTGACCAGGTCCGGATAGCGGCCGCCGCAGATGGGCGGATAGGTGGGGTGGGACGCGATGACCGTGCCGTGCGACAGCCCCAGGTCCTTGATGATCTCCGCCAGGGTGTCGATGCAGCCGATCAGGCCCGGATACTCGTCGTAGATGTAGAATTTATCGACCATCTGTACGTGGTCTTCCATGTGTTCCTTTTCCAGGCGCGGGCCGAGCATGGCGGACCGGCCGTCAACGGTGAAGACCAGAGCCATGGGGCGCTCCAGCTGCATGCACATGGAGCCGGACAGGTAGCGCATCTCCTTGTCGCTGTAGACGATCACGGCGTCGGCCTTGGCCGCTGCCAGCTTGTCGTACAGTCTCTTTCTGCGTGCCACATACTCGGATGTGGGGGTCTTGGTGATGTTCCACGTTTTGATCTCTGCCATCGGAAGAGTCTCCTTTCTTCATCTTCGCAAAAACAGTCCCCAGACGGGGGAAGGCGGTGCCTTCCCTAAAAGAGTAGCACGAACCAAAGATGCTGTCAAACGCCGGTTAGAATATGCTGACAGGGGAGACCGCATGCCCGATCCAATAAATGAAAAACGACGGTTTTGCGAGGAATTCTACAAATTTTTTTGCTGACGGGCAGTTTTGCGGCGTTTTTGTTGACTAACCGGTTTTTTGGGACAGATAATAACGGAAAACAAGGTATTTCAGGAGGTTTTACAATGAAAGCATGGGGAAAGATCGCGCTGTTCGTAGGCGGAACGCTGTTTGGTTCGGCGGGCTTTAAACTGCTGGGCAGTGACGACGCCAAGAAGGTCTATACACACGTGACCGCGGCCACGCTGCGCTGCAGAGACTGCGTGATGAAGCAGGTCGACACCGTGAACGAAAACTGCGCCGATATTCTGGCGGATGCGAAGGCCATCAACGAGAGCCGGGCGGCGAAAAAGGAAGCGGAGGAGATCGCGGATACGGCGGCGGACGCGGAGGCGTAAACCGGGCCTATGAGATTTCAAATACTCCATGAAGCGCCGAATATGATGCGGCTGCGCGCCGTGCAGACGCGCATGACGGCGGAACAGGCGGATCTTCTGGAGGCCTGGATCAGGCAGACGCCGGGCGTGGAAACGGTAAAGGTGTACGAACGCACCTGCGGCGTGATCGTGCATTATACCGGAAGCCGGCAGGCCTTGACCGGGCGGTTGGCCGGTTTTTCCTATGAAAAAGCAGGCGCCCAGATCCAGATCCTCAGTCATTCCGGCCGGGAACTGAACGCCGTCTACAAGGAAAAAGTCGTCTTTCTGACGATCCGCCATTTTTTAAAGAAACTGTTTCTGCCGGCACCCGTCCGGTATGCCGTCAACATTATCAAGGCCGTGCCATACGTCCGGCGGGCGCTGTCCAACCTGCTGCATCTGCGGTTCGACATGGAGCTTCTGGACGGGACGGCCATCGCGGCATCACTCATCACCGGCGACGGCGATACGGCCGGCTCGGTGATGTTCCTGCTGAAGATCGGCGACTATCTGGAAGAGTGGACGCATAAAAAGTCCATCGACGATCTGGCCAGGAGCATGGCGCTGAACGTGGACCAGGTCTGGCTGCGGACCGAAGGCGGCGAGGACGTGCTGGTACCGCTCTCGTCCGTTTCCGTGGGGGACCGCGTCTGTGTGAACACCGGCAGCATGATCCCGCTGGACGGCGAAGTGGAAGAGGGCGAGGCCATGGTCAATCAGGCCGCGCTCACCGGCGAGGGCATCCCCGTTGCCAAGCGCGCCGGATCCACGGTGTTCGGCGGCACGGTCGTGGACGAGGGCAGCCTGCTGATCCGGGTCAAGCAGACCCTGGGCAGCGGCAAGTACGACCAGATCGTAAAGATGATAGAGGACAGCGAAAAGCTGAATTCCGAGACGGCAAGGCGGGCCACGTCCCTGGCGGACAAACTGGTGCCCTGGTGTCTGGGCGGTTCGCTGCTCACCTGGCTTCTGACGCGCAACGTAACGCGCGCCGTGAGCGTGCTGATGGTGGACTTTTCCTGCGCCTTAAAGCTGGCGCTGCCGCTGTCCGTGCTGTCGGCCATGCGGGAGGCGTCCCGGTATCACATCACGGTGAAGGGCGGAAAGTATCTGGAGCGCGTCTCCCAGGCCAAGACCGTGATCTTTGACAAGACGGGCACGCTGACCAACGCCTGCCCCACCGTCGCCGACGTGATACCTTTCCACGGACAGGACCGGGACGAGATGCTGCGGGTGGCGGCTTGTCTGGAGGAGCACTTCCCACATTCCATCGCGAACGCGGTGGTGAAGGCCGCGAAAGACGAGGGGCTCTTCCATGCGGAGATGCACAGCACGGTGGAATATATCGTCGCGCACGGGATCGCGTCGCGCATTGAGGGCGAGCGGGTGATCATCGGCAGCCGCCACTTTGTGTTCGAAGACGAGCATGCGGTGGTCGCGCCGGAGGACCAGGCGCGCTTTGACGCCCTGCCGGCCCGCTATTCCCTGCTGTATCTCGCGATCGGCGGCGTTTTGAGCGCGGCCGTCTGCATCGCGGATCCGCTGCGCCCCGAGGCGGTGCGCGTGGTGGAAAAACTGCACGCGTGCGGGTTTGAAAAGATCGTGATGCTCACCGGCGACAGCCGGCGCACGGCGGCTGCGATCGCGGCGGAGGTGGGCGTGGACGACCATCTTGCCGAGGTTCTGCCGGAGGACAAGGCGGCCTATATCCGCCGGGAGCAGGAAGCCGGCCGCACGGTGATCATGGTGGGCGACGGCATCAACGACGCGCCCGCGCTTTCCCTGGCCGACGTGGGCATTGCCATGGGCAACGGCGCCGCGATCGCCAGAGAGGTGGCGGACATCACCATCGCGGCGGATGACCTGAACGAACTGGTGGCGCTCAAAAACCTCTCCGACGCG
>CACZPX010000234.1 GCA_902783095.1 uncultured Lachnospiraceae bacterium | reverse complement strand
ATCAAGCGTGCAAGACACGTGGCCCTGCTGCCGTACAGCGTAGACTAAAGCCGGCGAAAGCTGACAGAAGGAAAACGCCCCTGCCGTTTGGCAGGGGTTTTCTTATGCGGAAAGATCCTTCAATACACAAAAACCGCTCCGCCAGGGAACGGTTTTTGTGATACGGCCGTTTTGCCGTTTTTACGGCGTGGGCAGCAGGCCCAGCGTCTTGAAGACGAAGATCCAGATAAACAGCGTCAGGATGGAGAGCGCCGTGCTCATCACCACTTCCGCGCCGCACAGGTCGGCGTCGCCGCCGAGTTCCTGCGTCATCACGTGCGAGCTGATGGCGGTGGGGGTCGCAAAGACGGCCAAAATGGACATCAGCGCCACGCCGCGGAAACCCATAAAGACCGCCGGCAGCACAAAGACCATCGGGACCACGATCAGGCGCATCACGCAGCAGTAGATCAGGTCCTTCTTGTATTTGGGCACGTTGGAGAAGGAAAAACTCGCGCCCAGGATCAGCAGGGCAAGCGGGTTGGCGACGTTTGCCATGTCCTTGATCACGGAACGGACCATGTCGGGCAGGTCCAGGCGGATCAGCTTAAAGGCAAAGGCGATCAGCGCCGCGATGATATAGGGATTGGTAAAGATCTTCTTTAGGAGCATCTTGAACGTGGGGCGCTCCTTGCCGTTGAAGTAGGTGAGCAGCACCACGCAGGAGATGTTGAAAAACGGCACCACGATGGCGATCAGGATGGACGGGATCACCGCGCCCTCCGCACCGTAGAGGTTGGTGACGAGCGGCAGACCGAGCACCACGAAGTTGGCCCGGAACATGGCCTGTACCAGAACGCCGCGTTTGGAACGGTCTTTTTCGGTCAGATTGACCAGGATCAGCACCAGGATCAGGCAGAGCACCACGGCCACGGTGGTGTAGACGATCACGTCGGCGTCGGAGAACCGGGAGAGGTCGATGTTGTAGATGTTGTTGAACATCATGCAGGCCATGAAGACCTTGAAGCACACCGAGTTCATCTTCTTTAAGGAATACTCGTCTACCAGTCCCACGCGCCGGATGAGAAAACCGACGGCCATGATCACAAACAGCGGAAAGACTGCCTGCAGGGATACGATCAGATTGTCAGCCACTTAAAAACCTCCCGAGAACAGCAGAGCGTTAGTCGCGCAGGAGCTCCTGCATCACGGCTGCATAGACTTTTTCGTTGGAATGGTGCCAGCGTTCACAGATGATCTCGGCCTGTTCGGCGGTGGGAACGGCCAGGTCCAGACGGATCAGCACGCTCTTGCCCTCGCGGACCTCGCAGGAGACCAGGTATTCGCCGTTGCCGTTTTCCTGGTAGGTGGCGACGATGCCCATCTCGGTGCGCAGGCGGATCTTGTTCTCCTCCAAAAAGGCGTCCATCTCGCCGCGGATCACTTCCGGGATCTTGTTCCCGAAGTACTCCAGCGCCTCTTCACCCTCGCGGGTGATCTCGAACCGCACGTAGTTGCGGACGGGGCTCTCCTTCATCAGGTGGGAGTCCAGAAGCTCCTGGACCGCCTGCTGAAAGGTGAAATAGGAGCAGTACTCCTTCAGCATAAAGTCGGAGAGCTGGGACCGCGTAAGCGGAAACCGCACCTGTTTCAGCAGGTACAGGATCATCAGTTTGTACGTGGTTGTCTGTTCGGTAGGCATGGACTCTTCCTCTCTCAAGTCGTGCAAATGCTATCATAGCAAGAAGGATATTGTAAATCAAGCAAAAAACCTTTTACTTTTGGCGGCAAATGGTATATATTTTGTTTGTATCTGAATAGATTCTTTTTACAAATGATCCTGTGAGATCCCCCAAATCATTAAAGGAGTTTTTCATGCACGCGGAACTAAGTACACTGTCGCTTCCGGAGCTTCGTGAGCTTGCAAAAAGTTACCGTCTGAAAGGTACCAGCACACTCAGAAAACCGGAACTTCTCCAAAAGATCAGAGAATTTGAAAACCCGGACGGGCTGCCGGAACCGCAGGCGGCCGGGCAGCCGGAGGCGGACAATACACAAAAGAAAAAGACCGCCAGGACGCCGAAACGGGCGAAGGACGCGGCTGCCATAGCGGCGCAGACCGCGGCCGCGGAGGCGGAAATGCAGGAGGAGAGCCGGACGGCTGACAAACCGGCGCCGCCTGTTTCGGATCATACGGAGGAACCCGCTGGGCAGGCGCCTGCTTTGGACCATGCGGAGGAACCCGCTGCGCAGGAGCCGGCCGCACCCGCGGAGACGGCACAGCTGGAACGCAGACGCGTCCGCAGGGCGGAACAGAAGGCGCCGGCAAAAGAAGGCGCCGGAAACGAGGCCGAGGCGGAAGAACAGCCGCAGGCGGGCCGCCCGGTGCGCAAGGCGGGCAAGACCATAAAGCGTGCCGCGGAAAGCCCCGTGCGCTATGAGAACGCCCGCACGGACGCGGCCGGAAACCGCACGCGGTCCATGCGCCGCGTACCGGAGGCCAAACAGGAACGGCAGGCGGACGGCCGGGGGGACCGTCAGCCGGAGCCGCAGGAGCGCCGCTACGACGCGCAGGAGCGCCGTTACGACGCCCAGCAGGACCGTCGTTATGACGCCCAGCAGGACCGCCGTTACGACGCACAGGAGCGCCGTTACGATACGCCGCAGGAGCGCCGCATGGACGCTTCCAAGCGCGCCTATATAGAGCAGCAGACCGGCACCAGGCCGGAGTACCGCAAGAGCGAGACCAGGGACGCGCGGGGGAACGAGCTTCCGCCCGGCGTGGAGGACTTCTCCGCGCTGGATTCCGGGGAACCGGCGCACGGCATCCTGGAAGTGATGCCGGACGGTTTCGGCTTTATCCGCTGTGAGAACTATCTGCCGGGCGAAAACGACGTCTACGTCTCGCCCTCCCAGATCCGCCGCTTCAACATGAAGACCGGCGACGTGGTCTACGGTTCCATCCGGGTCAAGACCGGACAGGAGAAGTTCGCGGCGCTGCTGTTCGTCAAGTCCATCAACGGCGAACACCCGTCCGTCGCGGAAAAACGCCCCAACTTTGAAGACCTGACGCCCATCTTCCCGGACGAGCGCCTGCACCTGGAGATCCCGGGCGGCAAGCTGTCCATGCGCGTGGTGGATCTGTTCTCGCCCATCGGCAAGGGGCAGCGCGGCATGATCGTCTCCCCGCCCAAGGCCGGCAAGACGACGCTCTTAAAGCAGATCGCCAACTCCATTACGGTCAATCACCCGGATATGCACGTGCTGATCCTGCTGATCGACGAACGGCCGGAGGAAGTGACGGACATCAAGGAATCCATCACCGGCGAAAACGTGGAGGTGATCTATTCCACCTTTGACGAGCTTCCGGAGCATCATAAACGCGTATCCGAGATGGTGATCGCACGTGCCAAGCGCCTGGTGGAGCAGGGCAAGGACGTGATGATCCTTCTGGACAGCATCACAAGGCTGTCGCGTGCCTACAACCTGGTGGTTGCGCCCAGCGGCAGGACGCTCTCCGGCGGCCTGGATCCCTCCGCGCTCTACATGCCCAAGAAGTTCTTCGGCGCGGCGCGCAACATCCGCGAAGGCGGCAGCCTGACCATCCTTGCCACGGCCCTGGTGGATACCGGCAGCCGCATGGACGACGTGGTCTTTGAAGAGTTCAAGGGGACCGGCAACATGGAACTGGTGCTGGACCGCAAGCTCTCGGAGCGGCGGATCTTCCCCGCGATCGATATTCTGAAGTCGGGCACCCGGCGGGACGATCTCCTGCTGGATGAGGACGAGCAGGAGGCGGTCAGCCGCGTGCGCCGCGCGATGCACGGCATGAAGCAGGAGGAGGCCGTGGAGGAGGTGCTCCGGCTGTTCGCACGCACCCGGAACAACCGCGACT
>CACZPX010000233.1 GCA_902783095.1 uncultured Lachnospiraceae bacterium | reverse complement strand
TCCACCTATTCGCTGAACGGGGACGTCGCGTTCAAGACGGATGAAAACACGCAGGTCACGGAGCTGGAGCAGCGCGGAGACCTGAAGATCGACATGAACGTGGGGACCCTGGCGGCCGTGCCGGTACGGGCCTACTACGTTGACGGCACGCTCTATTCCGAGATCAACGAGAGCCGGTACAAAAAGCAGATGGATGCCGAGGCGGCGCTGGCTCAGATCGGCCCGATGTGCATGCCGGTGATCGGCCTGGACGCCGACGATTTTAAGGAACTCACCTTAAAGGACAACGAAGACGGGACCCGCACCGTCAGCATGATGATCGCGGCGGGCGCCGCCGGCAAGATCACCGGTCTTGCGGAGAGCTGGCGCCGTCTCGCGAAGGCGGGAGAGCAGGAGGGAACGGTGGAGTTTCAGGACGTGCGCGGTTTCTTCGTCCTGCAGGACGGGATGCCCGTGCAGCAGAGCCTGACCATCATCGGGACCGTTAAGACGCCGGAAAAGACCTGCAACATCACGGAGGAACTGGTGCTGGCCATCTCCGCGGAGAACGCGGTGACGGTGGCACAGCCCGCGGACAGCCAGTTCGCCGCGCTGGACTGACCCGCGGCGGCCGGTACGAAAGCGAAGAAAAGAAACTTTAGGAAAGCACACAGACCATGGCGAATCAACCCGCAGACCGGGATCTGAAAAAGCAGCAGCTGAAGGAACGGATCGTCAAAGACCCCGTTCCGGAGGAGATCAGACAGGAGGAGGCACGCATCCTAAGGCGCAGACTGCGCCGGGCGGCGGGCGTTCTTCTGGTGCTTGCCATCCTGGCGGGGGCGTACTTTATCGTGCGCTATATCGATCAGAACCGGCTCTGCAGCACCTACAGCGTGGTGTGGCAGGAGCCGTTTGACGCAGCCGGCGGCGAGCTGGTGAATTTTGACGGCGGCGTGCTGCGTGTGACGAAAAACGGCATCAAATACATGGACGGCGAGGGCGTGGTGCTCTGGGACCACGGCGCGGCCATGTCCAACCCCAGGCTGACCGTGCAGAAGGAATACGCGCTGGTCGCGGACCTGGGCGGCAGAAACGCCTATCTCATCAAGAAGAACGGCGTGGGGCAGATGACCTCGGAGAGCCCCATCACCGCCGCCGGCCTTTCCGCCTACGGCGTGACGGTGCTGATGGTCGCGGACAGCGGCGCGAGCCGGGTGGTCTTTTATGACAACGTCTGCCGCAGGCTGGACGTGGAGGTGCGAAACGCCGTCAACGACGAAAACGGCGTGCCCCTTTCCATGGCGGTCTCGCCGGACGGGCGCGGCCTGATCTTCTCCATGGTGAGCGTGACCGACGGCACCGTGGACAGCTGGCTCACCTTTATGAACCTGGACGTCTCCAACACCGGCACCGACAAGGTGGTGGGCGCCTTCAAATATCCGGAGGCCCTGTTCCCGGACGTGCAGTATCTCTCGGCGTCGGCGGCCTGCGCCTTCGGCGACACCGGCATCGAGTTTTTCTCGCTTTCCAACGCTTCGGAACCCAAGCAGACGGCCTCCGTGGCGCATCAGGGCAAGGCGAAGAGCGCCTTTACCTGCAACGGGCAGGCCTGCGTGATCTACGAGAGCGAGGACGGAAACGACGAGCTGGTCTTTTTCGGGGCGGACGGCAGCCGTGGACTTTCCTACGAACTGGACTTTGAATACGGCAGCATCGTCTGCGCGGGCGGCTATCTGCTGATCTATAACGAGACCCGCTGCATGATCATCGGGTCCGGCGGGCAGCTGATCTATGACGGCAGTTTCTCCGGCAACACCTATCAGATGGTGGTGACGGACCTGCACACGCTGCTCCAGATCGGCGATTACGGTATGCGGGAGGTCAGGCTGAAGTGAGGCTGCGGGCGAGGCTCATCCGGGCCTTTCTTTTTATCATCCTGGTCCCGGCCGTCGCCGTATGGGTGACGCTGTTCCTGCTGGGACAGGGGCATCCCAACAGGGAGGCGCTCCTTTCGGACAGCGCCAACTTCTGGCTCATCACGGTCATCGCGCTCATCGCCCTGGTGGCCACCGTGATCCTGGTGATCCTGTGGATCAACAAGTCCGTGCTGCGGCGCATCCGCGAACTGCAGAAGGCCACGCACGAGATCGGGAACGGCAACCTGGACTACGAGGTGGAGTCCCTGCGCGACGACGAGATCGGCGACCTCTGCGACGACTTTGAGACGATGCGGCGCAAGTTAAAGGAGAGCGAGCAGGAGCGGCGGGACGCGGACAACGAGATGCGGACGGTGATCAGCAACATCTCGCACGATCTGCGCACACCGGTCACGGCGGTCAAGGGCTATGCCCAGGGGATCCTGGACGGCGTCACCAATTCGCCGGAAAAGCTGAACCGCTACGTCCATACCATCTACAACAAGGCCTCCGATATGGAGCAGCTGGTGGACGAACTGTCGGTCTATTCCAAAATAGACACCAGCAAGATCGTCTACCACTTCAACCGCGTGGACATCGAGACCTATATGCGGGGCTACGCGGACCTGATCCGCCTGGACCTGGAGGCGCACAACATCGACCTGAGTTTCCGCAGCACGCTGCCGGCGCCGGCGGAGGTGATCGCGGACACGGAGCATTTTAAGCGCGTACTGGACAACATCATCACCAACTCGGTCAAGTACATCGACAAGAGCCGCGGGATCCTGGACATCCGTATCCGGGACGCGGGCGACGCGGTCCAGCTGGAGATCGAAGACAACGGCTGCGGCATCCCCCGGCAGGACCTGCCGTTTATCTTTGACCGGTTCTACCGCACGGACTTAAGCCGCAGGTCCACCACGGGCGGCAGCGGAATAGGCCTGTCCATCGCCAAAAAGATCGTGGAGGATCACGGCGGGCGGATCTGGGCCACCAGCACGGAGGGCGTGGGCACGATCCTTCACATCGTGCTCCGGAAATACGCGGAGGGGAACACATGAGCAAGATACTGATCGTAGAAGACGAGGAGAGCATTGCGGAGCTGGAGAAGGACTATCTGGAGCTTTCCGGCTTTGACGTGGTGATCGAGACCGACGGTTCCGCCGGGGAGGAACGCGCCATGGCGGACGACGTGGATCTGGTGATCCTGGACGTGATGCTGCCGGGCACGGACGGCTTTGAGATCTTAAAGAGCATCCGCAGGAGCCGGGAGATCCCGGTGATCATGGTCTCCGCCAAAAAGGACGACATCGACAAGATCCGGGGCCTGGGGCTCGGGGCGGACGATTACGTCACCAAACCGTTTTCCCCCAGCGAGCTGATCGCGCGGGTGAAGGCCCATCTGACGCGCTACGACCGGCTGCGCGGCGCCGCGGCGGTCCGCAACGACGAGATCGAGATCCGCGGCTTAAAGATCGACAGGACGGCAAGGCGGGTATACCTGAACGGCGAAGAGAAATTCTTTACCAACAAGGAGTTCGACTTGCTGGCCTTCCTGGCCGAGCATCCGAACCGCGTATACACCAAGGAAGAGCTCTTCAAGAACATCTGGGGGCTGGATTCCGTGGGAGAGATCGCCACGGTCACGGTGCACGTCAAGAAGATCCGCGAGAAGATCGAGGACGACAGTTCGCGCCCGCGCTACATAGAGACCATCTGGGGCGTGGGTTACCGATTTAAGATCTGAGGAGAAAAGAACGGGATCCTGAACAAGGGAAAGCGGCCGCCGGCCGCTTTTCTTTTGTCATAAAGAGGATAATACGTTTTTGGTATTTTATGCCCGACATATGTACAATCCTTTGCTGACAAACGGTCGTTATCGACCTGTTGAAT
>CACZPX010000232.1 GCA_902783095.1 uncultured Lachnospiraceae bacterium | reverse complement strand
TTTGTGATGCCCGTCGTCGTGATCGCGGCGGCCGGCGTCGCGCTCACCGTGAAGATGACGCGCTCCGCGGTGCTGGACGTGGTGAATAAGCCCTACGTAAAGGTGCTGCGGGCCAAGGGGCTTTCGCAGCGGAGCATCGTTTTCAAGCACATTTTAAAGAACGCGGCCATCACGGTCGCCAGCACGGCCGGCAATCTGGCGGCCCAGCTGCTGTGCGGCACGCTCATCGCGGAAAACTTCTTCGCGGTGCCGGGCATCGGCCAGCTCGTGTTCCGCTCCATCAGCAAAGGAGAGCAGCGGGTGGTCCTGGGGACCATCGCCGTGTTGTCCGTGGTGCTGATGACGGTCAATGTCCTGGCGGACCTTCTGTGCGCCCTGATCAGTCCGCGCATCCGCGCGGGTTATGCGAAGGGAGGGAAGCGGGCATGAGCGGCAGGGAAAAGACCGTCCGTACGCCGGTCGGCAGGATCGCCGTGCGGTTTTTCGCAAACCGGGCGGCCGTGGTCTGCCTGGGGATCTTCCTGTTCATCCTGCTGGCCTGTCTGATCATACCGCTGTTTCCCATCCGCGACCCGGAAAAGATGAACATGGAAGCGCTGCTGCAGGCGCCGAACGGCACCTACTGGATGGGCACGGACATCTATGGGCGCGACCTTCTGTCCCGGATGCTCCACGGCGGCCGCCTCACCTTCAACATCTGCTTTACCGCGGCCGGACTCTCCCTGTTCGGACTGGTCCTGGGCGTGGCGGCCGGCTTTTTCGGCGGCCGGATCGACCGGGTGATCTCGCGGTTCAACGACGCTGTCGCCTCCATCCCCATCTTTTTGCTGGCGGTCTTTATCGAGATGTGCCTGCCCGCCGGGCAGGGGAACTATAAATACGCCATCGCCGTCGCGCTGATGCCGCCGCTGGTGCGGCTCTCGCGCAATCTGGTGCTGGAGATCCTGGATTGCGAGTACATCGAGGCGGCCCGCGCCCTGGGCGTCTCGCCGGTGCGCATAGCGGCCGGGCACGTGCTGCGCAACATCAGCGGCCCGGTCATCGTCCAGGTGTTTACCAACCTGTCGGACGCCATCCTCACCTGCACCATCATGGGCTATCTGGGCCTGGGCGTGCGGATGCCACGGGTGGAGTGGGGGACCATCGTAAAGGAGGGCTTTCAGTGCATCCTGCGGGCCCCGCTGCAGATCGTGCTGCCCTGCCTGGTGATCTTCGTGTGCGTTCTGTCGCTCAACGTGGTGGGAAACGCCCTGCGGGACGCCGTCGCAAAGGAGGAACGATGAACAGCCTGCTTTCGGTAGAGAATCTGAGCGTGGAATTTAAAAGCGGCGGCCGGACGGCCTACGCGGTCAACGACGTGAGCCTGCGCCTTGAGGCAGGCGAGAACCTGGGCATCGTGGGAGAGTCCGGCTCGGGCAAGAGCACGCTGGCCCATGCGGTGATGCGCCTGCTGCCGGATTCCGCCGCCGTGACGGGCGGACGCATCCTGTTTGACGGGCGGGACCTGACCGCGATGCCGGAGCGGGAGCTGCGCGCGCTGTGCGGACAGGAACTCTCCATGATCTTTCAGGACCCGATGCAGTGCCTGGATCCCAGCTTTTCCGTGGGCAGTCAGCTGACGGAGACCCTGCGCGCCCATGAGAAGATCACAAGGGCGGAGGCGCGCACGCGGGCCGCGAAGATGCTGCGGGCGGTGGGCCTGGAGGACGCGGAAAAGGTGATGCGCCAGTATCCCTTTGCGCTTTCCGGCGGCATGCAGCAGCGCGTGATGATCGCAATGGCGCTTTTGACCGGGCCAAGGCTTCTGATCGCCGACGAGCCCACCACCGCGCTGGACGTGACCGTGCAGGACCAGATCCTGCACCTGTTAAAGGAACTGACCAGGCAGACCGGCCTGTCCGTGCTGTTTATCACGCACAGTTTCGGCGTGGTGGCGGAGGTCTGCGACCGGGTGGCCGTGCTCTACGGCGGCCGCGTGGCCGAATACGGGACGGTGCGGCAGCTGTTTGCAAACGCGGCCCACCCCTACACGCAGGGCCTTCTGGCGGCGGTCCCCTCCATGGAGAGCGACCGGGAACAGCCGCTTTCGGCCATAGACGGGACGCCGGTGAGCGTCTTTGCGCAGGCGGAAGGCTGCCCCTTTGCCGCGCGCTGCCCGCGTGCGGAAGAACGCTGCAGACGGGAACGGCCCGCGCTGCATGAGGTGGAGCCGGACCATTTTGCGGCCTGCCATGCGGCAAAGGCGCCGGCTTTGGCGGAGCGGACGGGAGAGGACCATGGCTGAGATCCTGCGTGTGGAGCATTTAAAAAAGAACTTTTCCGTTCCGGGAGACCGCGGCAAAAAACGCAGCTTTTCCGCGGTGAACGACGTGAGCTTTTCCGTGGAACGCGGGGGCTGCTTTGGGCTGGTGGGAGAGTCCGGCAGCGGCAAGACGACCACCGGCCGTACCGTGCTGCGCCTTACGGAACCGACGGCCGGCCGGATCTTCTTTGACGGAACGGATATCACGGACGCGGACATGCGGCCGTACCGCCGGAAGATGCAGATCATCTTCCAGAACCCGGCGGGCTCGCTCGATCCCAAATACCAGGTTGGCGACGTGGTGAGCGAAGGGATGCGCGCCAACGGCCTTTACGGCAGCAGGGCGGAGCGGCTGCGGCGCGCGGCGGATCTTTTACGGCAGGTGGGACTGTCGGAAGACGACCTGCGCCGCTACCCCGGGGAATTCTCCGGCGGTCAGCAGCAGCGCATCGGCATCGCGCGCGCCCTGGCTGTGGATCCGTCGTTCATCGTCTGCGACGAACCCGTTTCCGCGCTGGACGTGAGCCTGCAGGCGCAGATCATCAATCTGCTGAAAGCGCTGCAGCAGGAGCGGGGCTTAAGCTATCTGTTTATATCCCACGATATGGCCGTGGTGCGGCATATGGCCGACCGGATCGGCGTACTGTTCCGGGGCTGTCTGGTGGAGTGCGGGGAGACCATGGAGGTCCTGTCGCATCCGGCCCACCCCTATACGCGCGCGCTGATCGCGGCGATCCCGGCCGCGGATCCGGACCGCGCCGCGGCAAAGATTCACGCTTTGCGGCCCGCGGCCCCGGCGGAAGCTGGGGAAGGCTGCGCCTATGCGGCGCGCTGTCCGTACGCAAAGGAAGTCTGCCGTCTGGAACGGCCCGTGGAGCGGGAGATCGGCCCGGACCATTCCTGCTGCTGTCATCTGTTTTCTTAAGGGACGGTATGACAGGGGATTTAAGGATTGCGCAGAAGGATTGCACGGGATGCCTGATCGGGCGGAGCGTCTCAGCACGGACGAAAGCGACTAAGCTCGGCTGCCGATCGGATGAACGCGAGGCTTCCTGCGGGAACTCGCTTCGCTCAGACAACCCTCGGAAGCCTCTATCCGATCGTTGCCTTGCTATACCCCTGCGGGGCACACGAGGGCTTTCGTCATGTGCTTCGACCGCATCCGCCCGACAGGCTCCGCGCATCCATTCAAAGCCGGAACTTCTCACGGAAAACGCTTGACAGCAAAATATTATTTGATAAAATATATTTGCAGGCAAGATTTGCGTGAAAGGAGTACCAGGTATGAACATCTACGATTATTCCGTTCCCACCCCCAAGGGAGAAGAAGTATCCCTGGCAGATTATAAAGGCAAAGTCATGCTGATCGTGAACACCGCGACCGGCTGCGGCTTTACCCCTCATTACAAGGACCTGGAGGCCATGTACGAAAAGTACCACGACCAGGGCCTGGAGATCATCGACGTTCCCTGCAACCAGTTTGCGGGGCAGACGCCCGGCACCGACGACGAGATCCACGAGTTCTGCACCTTAAAATACAACACGCAGTTCCCGCAGATGAAAAAGAGCGACGTCAACGGCGAAAACGAGCTGCCGCTCTACACCTACTTAAAGAGCCAGAAGGGCTTTGAAGGCTTTGGCAAGGGCGTAAAGGCCATGGCTATGGGCGCCATGCTGAAGAAGATCGACAAGAACTACAAGGAAAATCCCGCCATCAAGTGGAACTTCACCAAGTTCCTGGTGGACCGCGAGGGTAACGTGGTGGCGCGTTTTGAGCCGACCGCGGACATGGACGACGTGGCGGCTGCCGTCGGCAGGCTGATCTGAGACAAAGCAGCATATACGTCAGACCGGCAGGGGGCGGAGATCCGTTCCCTGCCGCTGTATGAAAAAAGACCGAAAGGATGATGCAAGATGACCTATGATCCGGATGAGGCATTGAAACTGGACAACCAGCTCTGCTTTCCACTGTACGCGGCGGCGCGGCGCGTGACGGGACTCTACACGCCGTATTTAAAACCGCTGGGACTTACCTATACGCAGTACCTGGTGTTCATGGTGCTGTGGGAAAAGGACGGGGTCCCGGTGAGCGAGATCTGCGACAGGCTGTTTCTGGACAACGGAACGGTCACGCCGCTCTTAAAAAAGCTGGAGACCGAAGGGTACGTCTGCCGTACCCGCAGCAGGGAAGACGAGCGCTGCGTGGTGGTGACGCTCACCGACGCCGGCAGGGCGCTCAAGGCAAAGGCCGCACAGATCCCGCTGCAGGTGGGAGCCTGCCTGTCCATCGCGTCCGAAGACGGCGCGCAGCTGTACCGGATCCTTTATCAGATACTCGGAAGAAAAGAGGTATGACAGATGAGTGAGCAGAACGTCAGCCACGGAACAGACATTTCGGAGGCCGTGGGCGGCCGGGACCGGGTCATCGTAAGGACCAGCGTCATCGGCATCATTGCCAACGTGTTTTTAGCCGGTTTCAAGGCGGCGGTGGGACTGTTTGCCAATTCCATCGCGGTGGTGCTGGACGCGGTCAACAACCTGTCGGACGCGCTGTCCTCCGTGATCACCATCATCGGGACCAAGCTGGCCAACCGGAAGCCGGACAAGAACCACCCGCTGGGGCACGGCCGGGCGGAATACCTGACGGCGGTCGTCGTGGCGGCCATCGTGCTCTACGCGGGCATCACGTCCCTGGTGGAATCGGTCAAGAAGATCATCCATCCGGAGACGCCGGACTACAGCACCGTTGGCCTGATCATCATCGGCGCCGCCGTACTGGTGAAGATCCTTCTGGGCCGTTACGTAAAGAAAAAGGGCGAGCAGGTCAACTCCGCCGCGCTGGAGGCCTCCGGCTCGGACGCGACCTTTGACGCGATCCTGTCCGCTTCGGTACTTGTTTCGGCCATCATCTTCCTTACCACGGGGCTGTCCCTGGAGGCCTACGTGGGCGTGATCATCGCGGGCTTTATCATCAAGGCAGGCATCGAGATGATGGTGGATACCATCAACGATATTCTGGGACACCGCGCGGATCCGGAGCTCAGTTTTCAGATCAAGAGCGTGATGCTGGAGGAGCCGGAGGTCCGCGGCGTATACGACCTGCTGATCAACAACTACGGCCCGGACCGCAATTATGCCTCCCTGCACGTGGAGCTGCCGGATACGATGACCGTGGATCAGGTGGACGAGATGACCCGCCGCGCGCAGATCGCCGTATACGAGAAAACGGGCGTGGTCCTGACCGGCGTCGGCGTCTATTCCTACAACACGCAGGACAATGAGGCGGCGCAGATCCGCAACGAGGTGCAGCAGAAGGTCCTGTCCCACCCGTGGGCGCTGCAGCTGCATGGTTTCTATGCGGACACCGAGGCGAAGACCATGCGCTTTGACGTGGTCTTAAGCTTTGACATCCCGCACGACGAGGGGATCGCCGAACTCTATGAGGAGATCGGCGCGCTGTATCCGGACTATAAGCTGTTCATCGTAGGCGACGTGGATATTTCCGACTGACGGCGTGCTGTCCTTGAATAATTGCCCGGCATCGGGTACAATGATGCCAATTCTGCAGACAGAGGTTTTTATCATGGCAAAAATCAAGCCCTACACCTTATCGGGTATGATGGAGCTGCTCCCGGGCGAGCAGGTCCAGATGGACAGGATCATGGACACGATCCGGCGCTCCTACGCGGCCTTTGGCTTTACGCCGCTGGACACGCCGCTGATCGAGTCTTCCGAGATACTGCTGGCCAAGGGCGGCGGCGAGACGGAAAAGCAGATCTACCGCTTTGAAAAGGGCGACGCGGACTTAAGCCTGCGCTTTGACCTGACCGTGCCGCTGGCCAAATACGTGGCCCTGCACTACAACGAACTGGCCTTTCCGTTCAAGCGCTACCAGATCGGCAAGGTCTACCGCGGCGAGCGCGCGCAGCGCTGCCGCTACCGCGAGTTTTACCAGGCGGACATCGACGTGATCGGCGACGGCAAGCTCGGCATCATGAACGACGCGGAGATCCCCGCGGTCATCTATTCCGTGTTCTCCGGTCTGGGCCTGTCCCACTTTAAGATCCGCATCAACAACCGCAAGATCCTCACCGGCCTGTACCGCATGCTGGGCCTGGAGGAACTGTCGGGCGACATCATGCGCACCGTGGACAAGCTGGACAAGATCGGCGCGGACAAGGTGGGCGAGATCCTGCGGGACGACTTTTCCGTTCCTGCCGAAAAGGTGGAGCAGATCCTGGCCTTTATGGCGATCGGCGGCAGCAACGCGGAAGTCCTGGCGGCGCTGGAAGGCTACCGCGGAAAGGACGAGACCTTTGACCTGGGCCTGGACGAACTGTCCACCGTGGACCGCTACATTGAGGGCTTCGGCGTGCCGCGGGAGAATTTCGCGATCGATCTGACCATCGCGCGCGGCCTGGATTACTACACCGGCACCGTGTACGAGACGACGCTTACGGAGCATCCGGAGGTGGGCTCCGTCTGTTCCGGCGGGCGCTACGACAACCTGGCGGAGTACTATACCGACAAGCCGCTGCCGGGCGTGGGCATCTCCATCGGTCTTACGCGTCTGTTCTTTGTCTTGAACGACCAGAAGATGTTAAACGACGAGGTCAACACGGCGCCCGCGGACGCGCTGATCCTGCCCATGACGCAGGACTACGCCGCGGCGGTGGCGCTCTCCACCACGCTTCGTCAGGCTGGGCTTCGGACGCAGATCTACACGGAACAGAAGAAGTTCAAGGCCAAGATGACCTACGCGGACAAGACCGGCATCCCCTACGTGCTGTTTCTGGGCGAGGACGAGATCGCGGCAAACGCCGTGTCCGTCAAGGACATGCGAAGCGGCGAGCAGCAGACGCTTGGGCTTTCCGAGGCGGTGGCGCTGATCGCGGACGGGATCGCGCGGCTGTCGGACAAGGCGCCGGTCAGGGATATCTGAGGATCATAAAACATACGGGAACGGGTCAGCTTATCAGCCGGCCCGTTTTGCGTAATAGAGAGCATAATAAAGGAGATAAGGATGGGCCTGTACGCCATCGGGGACCTGCATCTGCACTTCGGGTCTGTGTGCAAGGCGCGCGCGCAGTTAAAGGACCGCGCCTGGAAGAATCACGAGGAAAAGTTCCGGAAAAACTGTGAAAAGCTGCTGACGGCTGAGGACACGCTGATCCTTGCCGGGGACCACAGCTGGGGCAGGAATATGGAGGAGTGTACGCCGGACTTTGCCTATATAGAGGCGCTGCCGGGACGCAAGATCCTGGCGCGCGGCAACCACGACATGTTCTGGGACGCTGCCAGGACGGAGAAACTGAACGCGCAGTTTGCCGGCCGGCTGTTCTTTTTGCAGAACAATTACGCGGCGTACGGGGACGTGGCCGTGGTGGGGACCAAGGGCTTCACCTTTGAGGGCCCGTTTTACTTAAACGGCCGCGGACAGATCGTCGGCTGGGATGAAAAGGAAGAAGAGCATGCCAAAAAACTGGTGGAGCGGGAGCTGGACCGGCTGCGGCTCTCCTTTGAGGCGGCCAGGGCGGACGGTTACCGGCGGTTCGTCATGATCCTGCACTATCCGCCCACGAATATTCTGGAGACGGAAAGCGGCTTTACCCGCATGGCAAAGGAATACGGCGCGGAGCAGGTGGTGTACGGGCACTGCCACGGGAGCACGCGCTTTTTTGACAGCCTGCAGGGCGAGAAGGACGGTATCTGTTACAGTCTGGTGTCCGGGGACTACCTGGGCTGGAAGCCGGTCAAGCTGATGGATTAAAAGAGCGGAAAAACGTTTTCTTTTGGGAGATCTTAAAAAAGTTAAGTGACGGCACGCGGCAAAAACTGTCTATATGGGTAAGAAGGGACAGTTGCAGGACGGGAGACGACCGTCCTGCGCACAAACGGAAAAAGGAGGCGCGTCCATGACAGGAAGGATGACAGACGGAAGGATCCGCGGGAAGAGCAGGCGGCTTTGTATGATGCTGTCGCTTGTGCTGGCGTTTTGCCTGACCGGCTGCGCGCAGGAGGCCGCAGACCGGCCACCCGTCAAAGCGGCCGCCGTCG
>CACZPX010000231.1 GCA_902783095.1 uncultured Lachnospiraceae bacterium | reverse complement strand
GGCGTGCGTGATCTTTGGCCTGTTTAACTGGATCTTTGTAGGCGGCTTTTTTAAGACCGCCTACCGGTTTGCGCGTCCGTTTGTCCTCTTTATTATCGTCGCCGTTTTGGTTATATTGGTGGCGGAGACTCTGCACCACGTTCCGGGGCTGGAAGCGCTGAATGCTTTTGGAACGGAGAAGCTGCCGCTGCAGCTTGGCCTGTTTGCCGCGGGAGTCCTGGCGTTTTTGCTGATGACCCTGCTATCGTGCAGACGGGCGTGCAGGCGGTTTGAGAAGACAGACCTTTGAGGAGGGAACGGCTGTGCTGAAGGACAATCTGATGATGCTGCGGAACATCCACGGCTATTCGCAGGAAGCGATCGCGGAAAAGATAGGCATTTCCAGGCAGGCCTACGCCAAGTGGGAGACGGGCGCCACCGTCCCCGATATCGAAAAGTGCAGCCTGCTGGCAGAAGTATACGGAACGACCATAGACAGTCTGGTCAGGACGACGCCCGTGGATGGCGTTGGGCTGCTCCCGCCCGCGCCTAAGGGAAAGAACATCTGGGGCTCCGTTGCGGTGGGCGACCGGGGTCAGATCGTCATCCCCAAAGGCGCCAGGGACCTGTTCGGGCTGACGGGCGGCAAGCGCCTGATCGTTCTCAGCGATGAACACGGGATCGCCCTGATACCGGACGAGGCCTTTATGGAGAACATGAAGAGGGTCATGGAAGGCGCAGAGCGAAACGAAGACGGGGAGTAGAAGCCGCTTTCCGGATGCAGGCGATTTGCTCTGCACAGTGGATTGACAGTGTTTCATACGCTCAGTTATAATATTTCCTGACGTGGCGTAAAAACGGAAAGGGGCAGACATCGTATGGTCATCATTACGTGATCGATACGGGGGACGACGTCATTCTGGTGGATACCGGCCTTCCCAAGGAGACGCCCGGCGCCGTCTGGGACGGTAAGGCCGGCTCCTACCTGGGCAGATGGATCGAGGACTGCGTATCTGCGCTCAAAACGGCGGGCTATGAGCCGGAACAGGTGACGAAGATCGTCCTTACCCATAAGCACAGTGACCATTCCGGCGAGATCCGGAGCTTTCCGCAAGCTAAGTTCTATGTGAACCGGGTGGAGATGCAGACGGACGTTGAAGCCGCGGGCGCTGCTATGCCCGCGGTTTTTCTGTTTGGCAAGCCCGGCTGTGCTCGCACAGAGCCGCCTTTGCCGGGCAGGCATGTACGTAAGGAACGGAAGGAAGGTTATGACCGGTTACCTGATCAAAGAAAAACTGGAGCGCTGCACGGAGGCGGCGCTGTTTTCCGGAGAGGCCCCGTTTGTGGCGATCCTGACGCCGGAGGAGTGGAAGAAAAAGGAAGAGCGGTTCTCTTTGGAGATCGAGCCGGAGGAGGAGCCGGCCGTCATGGCGCTCACGCGCGCCTTGGTCCGCTACGATTCCCTGACCGGCAGCATCGCCGTGCCGCAGATGGGGGATCCGGATCACGAGGCCGGGAAATTCGCGTTCGGTCTGGACGAGCGGGGCATCGTCTTTGTGGACGGCGGGACCCTCGCCCTGCACATAACGGAGGCGGTCGCGGAGCGCAAACGCTGGCGCGTGCCCGGGATGGAGCGTTTTTTGTATGACTTTCTGGAGCAGATCATCGCGCCGGACCAGTCGCGGCTGAACCGGGTGGAACTGCTGCTGGAAAAGCTGGAGGACGAGATCCTGAACGGGGAGGCGGAGCCGGTCCTGGCGGAATTGAACGAGGTGCGCGGCAATCTGCTGGAAATGGACCTGCACTACAGCCAGCTGCTGGACCTGGGGCAGGAGCTGGAAGAAAATGAGAACGAGTTTTTTGCGGAGGAAAACCTGCGGTATTTTCATATGTTCAGCGTGCGGGTGGAGCGGCTGCGGGAGATGGTCTCAAACTTACGGGACTACTCCGTTCAGCTGCGGGACCTGATCCAGACCCGGGTGGACGTAAAGCAGAACCGGATCATGACGCTGCTTACGGTCATCACCACCATTTTTACGCCGCTCACCCTGCTGACGGGCTGGTACGGCATGAACTTCCGCTATATGCCGGAGCTGGAGTACAAGTGGAGCTACCCGGTGGTGATCCTGGTGAGCCTGGCCATCGCGCTGGGCTGCCTGGCCTATTTTAAAAAGAAAAAGTGGCTGTAGCACCCGTATGCGGGACTGTGCCGGGCCGGCTGGCAGCAGGCAAAAGCACGCGGCGCTGCGGGTAAACCAACAGTCGATTGTGCCGAAGCCGGCGGCATGGTATGGTTTCCATGGAGGTACAACATGGAAAAGCATTCTACGTTTGGGTCTTACATACGTGCGCTCCGGATGCAGAATGAACTGACGCAGGCCGGACTGGCAAAGAAACTGGGCGTGACGGACAAGGCCGTTTCCAAGTGGGAGCGGGATCTGTCCTATCCTGACATGGCGCTCTATCCGAAACTGGCGGATATCCTGGGCGTGACGGCAAACGATCTGCTGCGAGCGAGCATCGGAGAGGGACGGCCGTCCAGGCTGCTGCAGATCTTCGGGATGACGCACGACATCCGCACGCCCCTGCACATCATCCTCGGCTGCGCAAACCTGGCCAGGGTCCACAGCGGATCGCCCGAGCAGCTGGAACGCTACCTGGAGAGCATACGGCTTTCGGGAGAATACCTGCTGCAGACCGTGGAACGGCTGATGCAGGTCACGGACCAGGAACAGGCGGGCAGCGGGGAGCAGGCGCGCCCCGCGGACGTGCGGGAACTGGAGGAATACCTAAATCAGCGGGCGGACGCCAGAAAGAACGCCCTGGAAAACTATGACTTTTCGGGAAGACGGGTCCTGGTGGCGGAGGATATCCAGGTGAACCGGGAGATCCTGGCGGAGATCCTAAAGCAGACAGGGGCCGAGAGCTTCTTTGCGGAGAACGGCGCGGTCTGCGTAAGCATGATGGAAGAGGCGCCGGCCGGCTTTTATGACCTGGTCCTGATGGACATCATGATGCCGGAGATGGACGGCCTGGAGGCGGCGCGCAGGATCCGGGCCATGGCGGATCCCAGGAAGGCGGGGATCCCGATCATCGCGGTGAGCGCGAACGTCTATGAGAAGGAACGTCGCGCCGCGCATGCGGTCGGCATGGACGGCTTTGTGGAAAAACCGGTCCGCATAGACCGGCTGCTGGCGATGATGGACGAGGTAATGAAATAACGGGGACAGCCGTAGAAACGGCTGTCCGTTTTATCATATGCCGGGCCCGGCTGCGGAAACGCCGCCGGGTTTTTTGCGTTGTGAAGCCCGCGGGCAGACATTTTATGGACTTTTTTGCCCGCAGACGATAAAATCATTCTGGGGTGTCCGCGGACGGCTTATGAGGACCGGCACAAAAACGGTCAGCCGCAAAAACGGCGCACGTTCCGCTTGTCAAAGCGGGACAGGAAAACTATAGTTCGTATATACGGGAAAGTCCGCGGCGCGGGACCGTTTCGCGGCGCCGGAGACCGGAGGAGCAGGGCAGTGGAAAAACAGGAAAAGAAACAGATCGGCATCATTCCGCAGGTTGCAGTCCTGTTTATACTGGGCGTGCTCACGACGGGCGTCATCACCTTTTTTACGCAGCGTACGGTCTCCAACGAGAGCGTGCAGACGCAGATGGAGGCGTTGGCGGCAAATACCGCGGCGGAGGTGATCGCGGCGGTAAAGGAGTACCCGGGGTACGGTTTTCTGCTGCGGTACTGGTCGCAGAAGTACACCGGCATGGATATCGAATACGACGTGACTTTCTCCGCAGGGACGCGCACGGAGGAGAAGGCCAGGCTGCTGGCTGAACGCCATCCGGACCTGCAGATGAAATACGCGAGCAGCACCAGGCTGCAGGCGCTTCCCAAAGAGGATCAGAAACTCTACGCGGAGGTGGTCTATTCCTGGCTCACCTCCCGCCTCAACCAGATCAAACGCGCGTACCACTGCGACTTTCTGTTCTGCGTCCTAACGGAGGAGCCCTATGACCGGCAGTTTTTCCTGCTCAGCGCAGCGGACGAGGGCGCCGCGCGCGGCACGCAGTACGGGCAGGTCTATCCGCTGGGGGTGGAGGTCTCCGTCTCCGAAAGCCAGCAGGAGGCCATGCGCTATGCCTGCTCCCATTTCGGCCATCTGGCGGACGCGGGCGACTACGTGGACTACTATGCCAATCTGGGGACCATCGACGGCAAGTCCGTGCTGATCGGTCTCACCTACGACCTGTCCGCCATGCAGGCGGAGATCAAGGCAATGACCGGCAGCGGGACGGCCACGGCGGTCCTGCATCAGATCTTCCTGTCCGCGCTGTGCCTGACCATGCTGTTCTTCTTTGTGCTGCAGCCGCTGCGGAAGGTCCAGAAAAACATCCGGCTGTACAAGGAGAACAAGGACAGTGCGGCGGTCCGGGAGGATCTGGGCGCGGTGCGCGCCCGCAACGAGATCGGGGAGCTTTCCCGCGACGTGACGGAGCTGACCGAAGAGATCGACGACTACCTGCACCGCATTGAGACGATCACGGCGGAAAAGCAGCGGATCGGCGCGGAACTGGAGCTGGCCGCGCGCATCCAGGCCAACACGCTGCCCAACATCTTCCCGCCCTTCCCGGAACGCAGGGAGTTCGACCTGTATGCCAGCATGGATCCCGCCAAAGAGGTGGGCGGTGATTTCTATGATTTCTTTATGATAGACGAGGACCATCTGGCCCTGCTGATCGCGGACGTGTCCGGAAAGGGCGTGCCGGCGGCGCTGTTCATGATGGTCTCCATGATCCTGATCCACAACGCGGCGGAGAGCGGGACCGGCCCGGCGGAGGTGCTGCGCAGGGTGAACGAGCAGATCTGCGCCAGAAATCCGGAAGAGATGTTCGTAAGCGTCTGGCTGGGCGTGCTGGAGATCTCCACCGGGAAGCTGGTCGCCGCCAACGCCGGACATGAGTATCCGGCGCTGTACCGGCCGGGCGGCAGCTTTGAACTGCTGAAAGACAAGCACGGGTTTGTGATAGGCGGCATGGCGGGGATCCGCTACCGGGAGTATGAGCTGATGCTGGAACCCGGGGCAAAGCTGTTCGTGTACACGGACGGTCTGCCGGAGGCAAACGACGCCGAAGAGAAGATGTTCGGGACGGACCGGATGCTGGCGGCGCTGAACCGGGAGCCCGCGGCGGCGCCGAAGGAGGTGCTGCAGAACGTCCGCGCGGCGGTGGACGCCTTTGTGCAGGACGCGGAGCAGTTTGACGATCTGACCATGCTCTGTCTCTCCTACGCGGGGCCGGAAAAAACGCCGGGACCGGACGGGCCGGAGACGGCGGCAAGCGGCATGGACCGGTCAGAGGAAGAATGAAGGCAGGCGGTCCGGCTGCCCCACCGGGGCGGGCCCGGCCGGCTGAAGGAGAGATAAAAAACATATGCAGGAGGAAAATCATGCAGAATATTCCGGAAGTTAAACTTGGCGTCATTGCCGTATCCCGCGACTGTTTCCCGCGCACGCTCTCGGAGATGCGCCGGGCCAACATCAAGGCGGTATGCGGGGACGGGCTGTACGAATGCCCGGTGACCGTGGAGAATGAAAACGACGCGCTTGCCGCCGTGGCGGACGTAAAGGCGGCCGGCTGCAACGCGCTGGTGGTGTTTTTGGGCAATTTCGGCCCGGAGACGCCGGAGACGCTGATCGCGAAGTATTTTGAGGAGCCCTGCATGTTCGTGGCGGCGGCCGAGGGCGACGGCGACCTGATCAACGGCCGCGGCGACGCCTACTGCGGGATGCTCAACTGCTCCTATAACCTGGGCATGCGGCATCTGCCGGCCTACATTCCCGCCTATCCCGTGGGAACGGCGGAAGACATCGCAAAGATGATCGCGGACTTTGTGCCGGTGGCCCGCGCCGTGATCGGCGTGAAAAACCTGAAGATCATCTCTTTCGGCCCGCGTCCGCAGGACTTTTTTGCCTGCAACGCGCCTATTAAGGGGCTGTACGAGCTGGGCGTGGAGATCGAGGAGAATTCCGAACTGGACCTGCTGGTCAGCTACAGGGCCCACGCCAACGATCCGCGCATTCCGGACGTCTGCGCCGATATGGCCGCGGAGATGGGCGAGGGGAAATACTTTCCCGACATGCTGGAGCGCATGGCGCAGTTTGAACTGACGCTTTTGGACTGGGCAGAGGCGCACAAGGGGGCGCGCAAGTACGTGGCCTTTGCGGACAAGTGCTGGCCGGCCTTCCCGGAGCAGTTCGGCTTTGAGCCCTGCTACGTCAACTCCCGCCTGGCCGCGCGCGGGATCCCGGTAAGCTGCGAGGTGGATATTTACGGCACGCTGAGCGAGTACATCGGCGCCTGCGTGAGCAATGACGCCGTAACGCTTCTGGACATCAACAATTCCGTGCCGGCAAAGATGTGGGCGGAGCAGAT
>CACZPX010000230.1 GCA_902783095.1 uncultured Lachnospiraceae bacterium | reverse complement strand
TTCCTGACTGCCCGCCATGCCCTCCAGCATACCTGCCAGAGACGGAACGAAGGTGGCGATGGAAAAGCCCGCGATGTAGGTGAAGGAGATGTAGGTGGACACGTTGATGCGGTGTTCCTGCGTGTCGCCCAGCTCCGCGATCAGCGCGTTGTACGGCGTGCAGTAGATGGTCATGAACAGGTAGAACAGCATCAGCAGCACGAAGATGATGGTGTTGTTCGCCGCCACGGAAGCGGTCTGCGGCAGCACGAACACGGCCACGGTGCAGAGCGCGAACGGGATGGCGATCGCCTTCATAAAGGGAATGCGCCGGCCGCCCTTAAAGTTGGCGCGGTCGGACCAGCTGGCCACCAGCGGGTCGGTCACGGCGTCAAACAGACGCCCCACGGCCGTGATCAGGCCGAACAGCGTCACGGAGGCCAGGATAGGGCTCTGCGTGATGAACTGGCCAAAGATGCCGTTGGTGTCGCCCGCGGTGTGCACGCCGGTATACAGGTGCACCAGCCAGGTGGAGATGATGCCGGACAGCAGGCTCCAGCCAAACTGGCCGACGGCAAAGATCCAGAGGATCTTGTTGGTGATGGGTTTTTTGGTGGTTGCAGGGGTTGTCATCGTCTCTCTCCTCTTCTTGATTCCGTTCGTATTGGATCCTTCGGCTCCGCTCGCCATGCTCGCTCCGTTCAGGATGACAGGGCTTGCTTTTGTCCCGCTCCGCTCAGGATGACAACGTTGTGTCATTCTGAAGGCGCAGCCCGAAGGATCTCTTCTCTTCGCTTACTTTGCTCCGTTCTTCTTCATCGCCATGGCGGCTTCTACGACCTTGTAGGCGCCGTCGTACAGGCCGGCGGCCTTGTTCTTTAAGATATTTTCGCACATGTCCGGGAACAGCACGCGGTCCCGGCAAAACAGGTGAAGCATCTGCAGCGTGTGCGGAACGTCGCGGCACTCCAGCGTGCCGTCGCCGAACTCCGCGGCGTGCACGGCGCCCCACTGCTCATGGCCGCCGATGCGCTTGATAAACAGCTTCGGCACCGGATAAAAGGCCAGCTCGCTGGGCTTGGTCACCAGCACGTCGCAGCTGCGCATCAGCAGGTTCGTGGCGTAGACCGCCTGGAAGATGTCCTGATGCCAGAAGGCGTGGATGCCGGTCACATCCTTTGTCAGCGCCTGCTCTGCAAAGGCCTGCGTATCCGCCCAATCGTCAAAGTGCGTCTGCGAAAGCGCCGCCAGCGGCGGGATCTCCTTTACCAGCTGGTCCCACACGTTTTTATAGTCGCCCACGTTCACGTACAGCGCGGCCCGGCCCTTTTTGACGGCCGGCAGCAAAAAGCGGATCACGGCCGCGAAGATCTCCTTCTGCGCGCCGGCGCCGCCGACGGTGAGCAGAAAGCGCATGGGCTTTTTGTGCGCAAAGCGGTCCAGCCTGGCCGCGGTGTCCGCCTCCAGATTGGCCACCAGTTCATGGTCCACGTAGTGTCCCACGTACAGCAGGCTGTCCGCCGGCATGGGCTTTAACACTTCTTTGCCGCGCATGCCGTTTAAAATACGGTAGCCCTGCCAGGCGTTGTGCGTCTGGACGGTGTGCAGGCTGCCCTCCGCCAGGTGCAGCGCCATGGGCCAGTTGTCCGGGATCGCGTTGACCACGTATTTCATGCCCGCGTGCAGCGCGGCCTGCGCCGGCCACACGTGCGTGCCGATCACCGGGATATCTTTGGGAACGTCCGCAAACACCGGCGCTATCAGCTCCGCGTTTTTCTGGTCGGACGCGTTGTAGGAGAGCTTGCGGAAGCCCTCGTAGTTCATGGGTTCCCACACCAGCCGGTTGAACAGCCGGCTCTTCTGCGATATGCGCGACCCCAGGGAATACAGGTCGTTCTGCGCGCCGATCACCTTGGTGCAGGTGGTCTGCGGGAAGGAATTGAGGTCCATCCAGTAGGGGGTGTAACCCAGCGCGTGCGCCGCGCTCGCCATCGCCATGGAGATGCGGTAGTGGCCGAAGCCCATGCGGATATTTCCGACGATGATGCCCTTTTCGGTATCGAAGGGGACTTCGTTCTCCCCCTCGCACACACGGACGTTCTGTACGCCGAAGGCCGGCCCCAGCACGTCGTTTGCGGTCAGTTTGGCCGGATGCGGCAGGGCGGCGTCGTCGCCGAAGCGGCGGATGTACTTTTGTTTTGACTTTGCGGCTTTTTTGCGGACCTTCGGCGCCATCCGGTTGCCAAAGATCTCTGCTGATCTGTCTGCCATAAGCTTTCCTTTCGTAAAAGTATTGGACGGTCTGCCCAAAGTACACGGCAGCACGCGAAAAAACCGTCAAAAAACGGCCTTCCCGATTATAACAAATACACTTCAAAAAGGAAATGCCGTTTTGCCATAGAACGTCGGATCTTTCACAATTTTGCCTTGAAGGCACTTTCGAAAGGTGCTAAACTTAGAAAAACACAATCGAGGTGACACCATGTCCAATAACTTTACCATTCTCGACCACCCGCTGATCCAACACAAGATCACCATGCTTCGCGATATCCATACCGGTACCAGCCAGTTCCGTGCCCTGATCCAGGAGATCTCCACCCTGATGGGCTACGAAGTGCTGCGCGACCTGCCCTTAGAGGATATCGAGGTCACGACCCCGATCGAAAAGTGCACCTCCAAGGTGATCAGCGGCAGAAAGCTCGCCATCGTTCCCATCCTGCGCGCAGGCCTGGGCATGGTGGACGGCATCCTGTCCCTGACCCCCAGCGCCAAGGTCGGTCATATCGGTCTGTACCGTGATCCCATCACCCACGAGCCGCACGAATACTACTGCAAGCTGCCGGATCCCATCGACGAGCGTCTGATCCTGCTGCTCGATCCCATGCTGGCCACCGGCGGAAGCGCCGTCGCGGCCATCGACTTCGTCAAGCAGCACGGCGGCAAGAACATCAAGTTCTTAAGCATCATCGCCGCGCCGGAAGGCGTTGCCAAGGTTCAGGAGATGCACCCCGACGTGCCGCTCTACACCTGCTCCTTAGACCGCTGCTTAAACGAGAACAAGTACATCTGCCCGGGCCTCGGCGATGCCGGCGACCGCATCTTCGGCACCAAGTAAGCGCTCCGGAAATCAAAAAAGAGACTGCTTTCGCGGCAGTCTCTTTTTTGATTTCCGAAGACACGGGGGAGACGCGGGGACGGTCCTTGCTGTCCTCATTTTCATGAGGACAGCAAGGACCGTCCCCGCGTCTCCCCCGCGTCTTCACGCCAGCATCCCGCAAAATCAGCGGAGGAATGCCGGTGCGGCAAAGCCCTCGTACTTTTTATGGAAGCCGCCCAGATGCACGGCCACCTTCTTTAAACCGCGCTCCCGCAGAGAGTATGCGCCGCGCTTTAAGCACCAGTCAAAGAACTGGCCGCGCTCCACCACGATCACGCTGTCCACGATCTCGCTGACCGGGATGTCCGCACGCATGTCGTTTTCCGCCACCGCCTGCTCCACGATCTCCGTCATGATGTCGTGATAGACGCGGGACGTGGTCCAGAAATCCACTTCGGTCTTCCCCTCCAGCTGCGTCAGATAGAGATTGGTGAGCAGTTCGCAGCCCACTTCTTCCTCCAGGAACCGGAAGATGGCCGCCTGCAGGCGGATCATCTTCTCGTTGCCGCTCATGCCCGGCGCAAAACCGCGGTAGGTCTGCTCGTATTTCTGGTCAAAGAGTTCAAACAGGGAGCCCAACAGTTCGGCCTTGGACTTGTAATAATAGTAAAACCGTCCTTTGCTGCCGCCGGTCTCCTGCAGGATATCCTGCAGGGTGGTCTTTTCGTACCCTTTCTCGCGAAAGAGCTTCCAGGCCGCCGTAAGGATCGCGTTTCGCTGAAACCGTTCGTTCTCGGGATCTTTCTTTCTCAAAATGCCTCTCTTTCCCGGACAAAACCGCGGCGGCACGTATAATGCTGTATGCCGCCGCTGTCAGTATACACTTTTTTGCGGGATTTTTCCACAGAATTACTTCTGCTGGCGCAGCAGCGGGATCTCCCGGCAAAAGCCCGTCCGCTCATAGACGCCGCAGCGTTCCATGCGCAGAATATCCAGGTCTTCCATGACCGTCAGGAATTCCTTTGGCAGGACCTCGTCTATCCCGTTTTCCGCTATCACGCGGGTGCAGTCTTCGGTCCACACGCGGCCGGGTTTGGCGTCCGAGCGCGTCCAGCCCGGCTCCCTGTCGTTGAACCGGTAGTAGCTCCAGGCAATGCTGCCGGTGATCGCCGCCACGGTGTCCGAATCCCCGCCTATGGAGACCGCGTTTCGGATGGCGTCCTCATAGTTTTCCGCTTCCAGAAAGGCCTGGATCGCCTGCGGCACCGTCTCCTGGCAGGTCTCGTTAAAGTAATACCAGGTGCGGATCTGCGCTAACGTCTCGTCCAGCGGATAATAATGCGCGCGGACATAGGAGGCGATCTCCTCTTTGCTGCGGCCGGTCTTTGCAAGATATACGGCCGCCGCCGTGGCCTGCGCCCCTTTGATCCCCTCCGGGTGGTCGTGCGTCACCTCCGCTGAGGCTTTGGCGAGCGCCAGCGCCTCCTCCATGGTCACCGCGATCAGGCCGCAGGGCGACACGCGCATGGCCGCGCCGTTGCCGTAACTGTTGTACGGTTTCGGGTCGCTTTCATACAGCCAGGCGCCGAATCTTCCGCCGTAACCGCGGCCGGGATAACGCCGGCCAAAGTCCTGCATAGCCTGCACCAGAAGCGGCTGAAAGGGCTTATTCTCCGCGCGGGCCTGCATCAGGGCTTTTGCCACCGCCACGGTCATCACCGTATCGTCCGTAAAGTCGCAGTCCGCCGAAACGAACGGAAACGCCTTTGTGTGTATGTTGTCAAACTCATATTTGGATCCCACAATATCGCCGATGGCTGCTCCGTACATGCTGTCTCCCTCCGTATCGATCGTGATCGTTTTCTGTTTACGGGATCATTCTATCATCCAAAAGCCCGTCCGTGGTCGCCTGTCGGGCGACAAAAACCTGCCGCTACCGTTTCGGTATGCAAAAAGGCCGAAGCGGATGCTCCGGCCTTTTACGGCGTATCTGTCAGCCCTTGTTTCCCAGGCTGAGCCACTTCAAATAACCGTTGATGAACAGGTCGATGCCGCCGTCCAGCACGGCGTTCACGTTGCCGGTCTCCACGTCGGTGCGCAGGTCCTTCACCAGCGTGTAGGGCTGCAGCACGTAGGAGCGGATCTGGTGCCCCCAGGCGATGTCGGAGACCTCGCCGCGGATGCCGCTCGCCTTTTCCAGTTCCTGCTGCTGCTTTAGCATGTACAGCTTGGCCTTTAACATCTGCATGGCCTTGTCCTTGTTCTGGAACTGGGAGCGCTCGTTCTGGCACTGCACCACGATGCC
>CACZPX010000229.1 GCA_902783095.1 uncultured Lachnospiraceae bacterium | reverse complement strand
GGACCCGCACTGCCGATGGCCTTTCCCTCCGGCGCCGGGGTAGGCCCCAGGTAGTACAGGATCGCGCCCTCAATGGGCAGCGGCAGCGCTTCCCCGCGCGCCAGCGCCTCGGTCATGCGCTTGTGCGCCGCGTCCCGCGCGGAATAGATCACGCCGGTGATGCTCACCGTATCGCCGGCCTTTAACGTCTTTACCACCTCGTCGGTCAGAGGCGTCGTAATGATATGCTTCATCTTCCGTCCTCCTTACAGGGTCCGCGTGCTGTGCCGGTTCACGTGGCAGCAGATGTTCACCGCCACCGGGAGCTGCGCGATGTGCGTGGGGTAGGTCTCGACGTTTACCGCCAGCGCAGTGATCCGGCCGCCCAGGCCGGCCGGGCCGATACCGGTTTTGTTGATCATCGTTAAGATCTCCGCCTCCAGTTCCTGTGTGGCTTCGGAGGCTGCCTTTTCGTTGAGCGGTCTGGTGAGCGCTTTTTTGGAGAGCTCGGCGCTCTTTTCAAAGTTGCCGCCGATGCCCACGCCCACCACCATGGGCGGGCAGGCGTTGGGGCCGGCCTCCTTTACGGCCTGCAGCACCGCGGCCTTGACGCCTTCCACGCCGTCCGCAGGCTTTAACATGATGCTCTTACTCATGTTCTCGCTGCCCGCGCCCTTGGGCGCGACCGTCAGGGTCAGCCGGTCGCCCGGCACGATATCGTAGTGGATGATGGCCGGCGTATTGTCGCCGGTGTTTACACGGTCCAGCGGATCGCGCACCACGGATTTGCGCAGGTAGCCGTCGCGGTAGCCGCGCCGCACGCCCTCGTTGATGGCGTCCGTCAGCGCGCCGCCTTCGATATGCACGTCCTGTCCCACGCTCGCAAAGACCACGGTCATGCCGGTGTCCTGGCAGATCGCGATGCGGTCCTCCTTTGCGATCTTCAGATTTTCCTGCAGGGTCCCCAGAATCTCCTTGCCCAGCGGGGACTCTTCCTTTTCCGCGGCGGCTGCCAGCGCCGCACGCATATCCGCGCCCAGCTCGATGTTGGCCTCGATGCACATCTCGGCCACCGCTGCCGTCACGGTTTCTGCCTGTATCGTTCTCATCCCGATCCTCCGCTTATGTTTTCTCCGGCGGAGGGGCGCGCCGCACGGCACGCCGCCCCGTCATGCTTGTTCATACCATCCGCTCCGGCGTTTCGGCCGGGCTTTCGTCTTCCGGTCAGCCCTCCGTGCCTTCCTCCGGTGCGGGCTCTGCCTCCGTTTCCGTCTCAGGCGTCTGCTCTTCCAGTTCCTGCTTTAACTGCTCCGGCTCGTCGTCGTCCGCGCTCTCTTTTACCAGCGCCATGCTCGCCACGGAGACGTTCCGGTCCACGTTGATCAGCTTCACGCCGGAGGTGATGCGTCCCTGCTCGGAGATGCCGGACACCGCCATCCGGATGATGATGCCGTCCGTGGAGATGAGCATGATCTCGTTTTTGTCCGTCACGGCCTGCACGCCCACCAGCTCGCCGGTCTTTTCCACCACCTTGTAGCACTTGACGCCCATGCCGCCGCGTTTCTGCGCGGAGAACTCATCGATCTGCGTGCGCTTGCCGATACCGCGCTCGGAGACCATCAGAATGCTCTCGCCCTCGGTATCCAGCAGCATGCCGATCACTACGTCGCCGTCCCTTAAGCGGATGCCGTTCACGCCCATGGAGGCCCGCCCGGTCGGCCGCACATCCTTCTCGTTGAAGCGGATGCACATGCCCTTCCTGGTGACCAGGAAGATGTCCCGTTTGCTGTTGGTAAACTTCACGCTGATCAGTTCGTCACCCTCTTTTAGACGAATGGCGGTCAGGCCGTTCTTGCGGATGTTCTCCATCTCGCTTAAGGACGTCTTCTTCACCATGCCGTACTTTGTGGCGAGGAACAGGAAGCAGCCGTCGTAGAACTCGCGCGACTGGATCGTGGCCGTCACCTTTTCCCCCGCGGAAAGCTGCAGCAGGTTCACGATGGCGGTACCGCGCGCCGTACGGCCGGCCTCCGGGATATCGTAGGCCTTTAAGCGGTACACCTTGCCGTAGTTGGTAAAGAACATCAGCTCGCAGTGGTTGGTGGTCATCACCAGGTCGGAGATGTAGTCCTCGTCTATGGTCTGCATGCCCTTGATGCCCTTGCCGCCGCGGTGCTGCGCCTTGAAGTTGGTCACGTTCATGCGCTTGATGTAGCCCAGGTTCGTGATGGTGATCACGGTCGGATCGTCCGGAATGATGTCCTCCATGGAGATCTCGCCGTCGTCGCTGTTCTTTACGATGTGGGTGCGGCGGTCGTCGCCGTACTTTACGTCGATCTGCAGCAGTTCTTCCTTGATCACGCCCAGCAGCACCTTCTCGTCGGCCAGGATGGCCTTCAGTTCCTTGATGCGCTCCAAGAGTTCCGCGTATTCCTTTTCCAGCTTCTCGCGTTCCAGACCGGTCAGCGTACGCAGGCGCATGTCCACGATGGCCTGGGCCTGGGCGTCCGACAGGCCGAACGCCGCGATCAGAGCTTCCTTGGCCTTCTGCGTATTTTCCGAGGCGCGGATCAGCCGGATCACCTCGTCGATGTTGTCCAACGCGATCAGCAGGCCCTGTAAAATATGGGCGCGCTCCTCGGCCTTGTTCAGGTCGTATCTGGTGCGGCGCGTCACCACCTGCTCCTGGTGGTCCAGGTAGTAGGTGAGCATCTGCTGCAGGTTCAGGATCTTCGGTTCGCCGTTTACCAGCGCCAGCATGATCACCCCGAAGGTGTCCATCAGCTGCGTGTGCTTGTACAGGAGGTTTAACACGATGTTGGGGTTCACGTCGCGCCGCAGCTCCACCACGATCCGCATGCCGGTGCGGTCGGACTCGTCGCGCAGGTCCGTGATGCCCTCCACCTTCTTTTCCTTGTAGAGGTCGGCGATCTTTTCGATCAGCCGCGCCTTGTTCACCATGTAGGGGATTTCGGTAAAGATGATGCGGCTCTTGCCGTTGGGCAGCGTCTCAATGTCCGACACCGCACGCACCAGGATCTTGCCGCGGCCGGTGCGGTAGGCCTCCTCGATGCCGGCGCGCCCAAGGATCTCCGCGCCGGTGGGGAAGTCGGGCCCCTTTACGATGCCCATCAGCTCCTCAATGGTGGTCTCCTTGTCCGCGATCTTGTTTTCCACGATCCGCACCACGGCCTGGATGGTCTCGCGCAGGTTGTGCGGCGGGATATTGGTCGCCATGCCGACCGCGATGCCGGAGGCGCCGTTTACCAGCAGGTTCGGGAAGCGGGACGGCAGGACCGTCGGCTCCTTTTCGGTCTCGTCAAAGTTCGGGACAAAGTCCACCGTGTCCTTGCCGATGTCCGCCAGCATCTCCATGCTGATCTTGGAGAGCCTGGCCTCCGTATAACGCATGGCGGCGGCGCCGTCGCCGTCCACGGAACCGAAGTTGCCGTGGCCGTCCACCAGCGGATAGCGGGTGTTGAAGCCCTGCGCCAGTTTCACCAGGGCGTCGTAGATGGAGGAATCCCCGTGCGGATGGTACTTGCCCATCGTGTCGCCCACGATACGGGCGCACTTTCTGTGGGGCTTGTCCGGTCCGTTGTTCAGTTCGCTCATGGAGTGCAGGATCCTGCGCTGCACCGGCTTTAAGCCGTCCCGGACGTCCGGGAGCGCGCGGGATGCGATCACGCTCATCGCGTAATCGATATAGGAATTTTCCATGGTCTTCTTTAAGTCGACCTCGTGGATCTTATCAAAATCAAAAATCTTTTCTCTGTCGTCCATCGTTTCCTCCGCAGCCCGTTAAATGTCCAGGTTCTTCACAAAGCGCGCGTTGGCTTCGATGAACTCGCGCCGCGGCTCCACCTTGTCGCCCATCAGCGTGGTGAAGGTCACGTCGATCTCCGATTCCGACTCTTCGTCCATCGTCACCTTCAGCAGCACGCGCCGCTCCGGATCCATCGTGGTCTCCCACAGCTGCTCCGCGTCCATCTCGCCCAGGCCCTTGTAGCGCTGGATCTTGTTGTTGGAGTCGCGGCCGATCTCCCGCAGGATGCCGTCCAGCTCCTCGTCGCTGTAGGCGTACCAGGCCTTCTTGTTCTTTTCCACCTTGTATAACGGCGGCTGCGCCAGATAGACGTGTCCCTGCTTGATCAGCTCTGGCATAAAGCGGTACAGGAAGG
>CACZPX010000228.1 GCA_902783095.1 uncultured Lachnospiraceae bacterium | reverse complement strand
TAGACTTTCCATACAACGGAGGAAGGCAAGTACCTCATCCGTCACGGCGTCAATAGAACAGCGCAAATACGACGCTTGCGGCCACGGTCAGCACGCCGGCCACCGCGATGGACAGCGCGCTCACGGCGCCTTCCACCTCCCCCATCTCCAGCGCCTTCGCAGTGCCGATGGCATGGGAGGCCGTGCCGATCGCCAGTCCCTTCGCCACCGGTTCGGTGACCTTTAACAGCTTTAAAAACGGCTCCGCGAGCATGTTGCCCAGGATGCCGGACAGGATGATCACCGCTGCCGTCACGGCGCTGTAGCCGCCCAGCTGCTCCGCGATGCCCATGCCGATGGCAGTGGTCACGGACTTTGGCAGGAAGGTGACGTATTCCGCGTGGCTCAGCCCGAACAGGACGGACAGCCCCAGCACGGAGCCCACGCTTGTAACGACGCCGGTCAGGATCCCCGCCAGGATCGCGCGCGGATATTTCTTGATGAGGCTCACCTGCTCGTACAGCGGAATGGCCAGGCAGACCGTCGCCGGCGTCAAAAACCAGCCGATGATCTTCGCGCCTTCGTAATAGACGTCGTAGTCGATCCCGCTCACCACCAGCACGGCGATGGTCAGCGCCACCGCGATCAGCAGCGGGTTGGCAAGCGGATGCTTCAGTTTTTTCTTTAGGAAGAGGCCGATCTCATAAGCCGCAAGGCTTAAGATCACGCCGAAAAAGGCGGAACCCGTAAAGAATTCATTCATGGCGCGCCTCCTCTCCCGTCCGGCCGGCTGCCGTTTCCGCATCCTGCCCGGCACCGCGGCGCCCATGGCGGATCACCGCCTGGGTGACCAGACCGGAGGCGGCCATCACCAGAAACGTCGTCACGACCAGGATCACCGCGTAGGAAAGCAGCGAATCCTTCACGATGCCCCAGACCTTTAAAAGCCCCACGGTGGCGGGGATGAACATCACCTGCATGATCTCCACCAGGAATTTGCCGGTCTCTTTGACCGCCTCATAGGGGATCAGGCCGGTGAGCAGGCCGAAAAACAGGATCAGCAGGCCGTAGATGCCGGCCGGCACCGGCACGGGGATCAGCCGCGAGAGCAGCTCGCCCGCAAAGGTGACCGCGATGATGATGAAAAACTGTCTGATATACTTCATAGGCACTCCGAACAGCGGCCGCTGCGGACCGCCCCGTTTATTATAAACGCTGCCGGGGGCTTTGACAATTTTTCCTTGCGGGGATGCCATATAAAAAGATCCTTCGACTCCGCCCGGGATGACCGGCTGCGGTCCGTCAAAGGATCTTTTTTTACCACCGCTCCGTACGGGAGCGTGCTGTTTCTCAATACCCCTTCTCGTTGGTGATCAGGTTGTGCAGATCCTTGCCCGCCAGATAACGCGCAAGGTTGCCCAGCGCGATCTCCCAGATGCGGTCCTGCGTCTCCTTCAGGTGCCCGAAGCCGATGCCGGACACGTGCGGCGTGATCAGCACGCGTTCAAACTTCCAGAGCGGATGGTCCGCGGGCAGGGGTTCCGGCGACGTCACGTCCAGGCCCACGCCGTAAAACCGGCCGGCCTCCAGCTCCCGCACCAGCGCCTCCGTATCGATCAGGCTGCCCCGTCCCACGTTCAGGATCATCGCGTCTTCCTTCATGTGCGCCAGGCGGTCCGCGCTCAGCAGGCCGATCGTCTCCGGCGTCTCCGGCAGCGCGCCGAATACCATGTCCGCGCGCGCAAGTTCCGCGTCCAGGTCTTCCGCCGTGATCATTCTGTCAAAGGGCGGCGCGGCCGCCCTGGCCGTGCGCGCAAAGCCCGTGACCGTCACGCCAAAGGGCTGCAGGCGCTCCGCGATGGCCGTGCCCAGGTCCCCGGCGCCCATCACCAGCGCGTGCCTGCCTTCTACCCGCCACTCGCTGCCGGCGTCCTTCCAGAGGCCGGTCTGCGCATGCTCATAGTATTTCCGGAAATGTCTGGCCAGGTCCAGCAGCATCCCCAGCGCATGCTCCGCAATGGTCGTTCCAAAGGCCCCGCTCGCGTTGGTCAGGATGTAGCGGTCCGGCAGCACCGTTCCGATATAGGGCCGCACGCCCGCCCAGGAGATCTGGATCCATTTCAGGTCCGGCGCATCCGTCAGCCAGGCCGGCTTCAGGTCGCCGAAGATGATCTCCGTGCCCGGCAGCAGCACCGCAAGTTCCGGTTCCGTGATCTTTGCGTCGATCGGCACGATCTCGTAGCGGCTGCCGCAGAGCGCGGTCAGCTGGTCCATATGATCCTCCAGGCCGGGGTACTGTATCAGTAACTTCTTCATAGTCGTCTCCTTGCACGTTGTTCCCCTATTATACGGACGGCGCCGCTTCTTTGCAATTTCCGACAGCATGGTCTTTCCTTTCCGTTCTTCGGAAAACCGCTTGCTTTTTCAGGTGAAACAGCCAATCGCGCAGGCGGCGGGCACGGGCGCGCCTGCCGGTCTTGCTGCATAAATAAAAGGAGCCTCCGCGGGGGAAGCTCCTCTGTTATGCATAAGTGCTTTCATTCAGTCGTCTGGCAGCAGTTTGGCCCTGTACAGCGCAAACAGGATCAGCGGCACGATGATCAGGTGCAGCACCATGCCCACGGACGTCCCCACAAAATAGGCGGAGACAAAGGCGGAAAAGCTGTAGCCTTCGCCGCCGATGCCCATCACGACCGCCTTTGCGGCGCCGCCCACGATGCGTCCCAGAAGCATGGCGGCGATCATGGCGATGTAGGTGCGTGGCCAGAAGTTCATCTTCTTTAAGGCTTTAAACAGCAGGCCGGCCACCAGACCGTACACGGCCAGTTCAAAGGCCATGGGGATGGCCACCGCCATGGGCGGCATGGAGAAGATCAGGCTGCGCAGCAGCGGCGCGATAAAGCCCACCGCGGCGCCGTATGCCGGCCCGCAGATCAGGCCGCATAAAAGCGCCGGGATGTGCATGGGGGAGATGCCCTGCATAAAGATCTGCACCTGCCCCAGAAACAGCGGCAGCACCATGGCGAGCGCCAGGCAGACCGCCGAATAGACCAGTTTTAAAAGGCTTTTGTTCTTTGCCATACGTCACGTTCCTCCGTCATCCATCAAAAAGAAGGCATCGCAAACAGCGATACCTTCTGATATCTTTTTTACAGCGGCTTCTGCCGCGCGCGCCGGCTTCAGCCGACATCCATCATTATACAGGAGAACCGGCACCTGTCAATAACCAAACGTTAACGGCGCGCAGGCGTCCGTCTCTGCCGCAGCATAAGCAGCACCCAGGCAAACCAGGCCAGCAGCGCCGCGGACACGAGCAGGCCGCCCACGATGTCCGTGAGCCAGTGCGCGCCGGAGAGCAGCCGAAACAGCACGGTCAGCACGCCTATGCCGATGCTCACCCAGCCCAGAATCTGCGCCAGTCTGCGGTTTTTTAAGACGCCGCGCAGCACCATGGCCGCTGATACGGTGATGCACAGCGCGATCATCGTGTGGGAGGACGGGTAGGACGGCGAGAGCTTTTCGTCGATCACCACCGGCCGGTAATTGACCACGACCAGTTCAAAGAAGACGTAGATGAGGATCACGCACACGTACAGGCCGCCCACGGCGAGGATCCGGTAGTTGACCTTGCGGATATCCTTTGTCTGGATCAGCTGCGCCGCACCCATCAGGGCAAAACAGGCGGCGATCAGCAGGCAGAGGATGCCGAACACCGAGGCGATCTTATAAAAGGCCGGGTGATAGCCGACCGCGCCGGCAAAGGCCGCGTTGACGGTCCCGAAGCCGACCTCCGTGAGCAGCGGACCGGCCGGCTGCACGTCCACGAGCTTTAACAGGATCGTAAACAACACAAAGACCGCGGACAGGATCACTGCCGCAATCAGAAACGTTCTGCTGTCTTTCTTCATGGTTTTCCCTCCGGGAACAAACTTCGGAAAATATTTTACCTTTACGCCCCGCATCTGTCAATTTCTATCTTGCGGGGCCTTTGTCAGTCTTCCTTTTCCGCGGGCTTTTTGACCTTCTGGTTGTTTAACAGCGCGGTGAAACGGACGCTGCCCGCCGTGGGCGCTTCGGCCCGGATGCTCCCGCCGTGCTTTTCGCAGATGCCCTGGGCGATGGACAGGCCTATTCCGGAGCCGCCGGTGTGGCGCGACCGCGACTTGTTCACCCGGTAGAACCGGTCGAACAGGCGGCCAAGGTCCTCCTGCGGGATCGGCTCGCAGGGGTTCTCCTGCGTGATCTTTATTCCTTTTCGCGTCGCGGAAAGCGTCATCCTTATGGTGCCGCCCGCCTCCGCGTACTTGACGGCGTTGTCCATGAGCACGGAGATCAGCCGGCGCACCGACATCTGGTCGCCCGTAAACGTCACGTCCGGTTCGATCTCCAGCGCCAGTTCATAGCCCCTGGTCTCCGCAAAGTCGCGGAAGGACTCCGCGGTCTCCGTCACGGCCTCGCTCGCGTTAAAGGTCTTGTACAGGGTGTCCTCGCGCTCCTCGTCCAGTCTGGAGAGCACCACCATCTCCTCCACCAGGCCGCGCATCTTGTCCACCTGGTCCAGGGTCTTGTCGATCCACTTCTGCTTGCCCACGTCCATCTCCAGCACCTTCTGGCTGGTGGCGATCACGGTGAGCGGCGTCTTCAGCTCGTGGCTGGCGTCGGTGATGAACTGCTTCTGCTTTTCAATGGTCCGGATGGTCGGATTGATGGCCCGCAGCGAAAAGATGCGGATCAGCACGTACACCAGCAGGATGCAGCCGACGCCTACGACCAGCGAGACCAGGACGTAGGTGCGGATGGTGTTGAGTTCCTTTTCGCAGTCCAGAAAGACCGCCAGAAAACTGCCGTCTTCCTTTTCCGTCACCTTGTAGATATAGGAATCGATAAAGCCGGTCCCCACGCCGTTGTCCATCGCCTCCGCCAGGTAGACGTCCGTGTAGCTGTCGTCCACGGCCGCGATGTGTCCCCACTCGGAGTTTAACACGGTCCCGTCCGCGTTATAGCTGATCGTAAAAAAGCGGGTGGAAAACTGCATCTCCGGCGAGAGACCGTCGCTGCCGAAAAAGCCCACCCTGCGGCGGCCGTCGTTCTGCTTTCCCTTCTCGTCCCGCTCCGTCTCCTGTGAAAAGTCCGGCGTCTCCGGCGGCTGTCCGTCCGTCGTTCCGCCTCCGTTCCCGCCGGGGCCGAAGGGCAGCCGGCCGTCGTTTTCTATGAGCATGTCCAGCGTCTGCCTCAGCTCCGACTTTGTGGAGGTGTAGGTGCCGATCAGAAGCGCGGAGATCAGCACGGCCACCACCAGGATCACCGCCAGCATGGCGATGCGGATGAAGCGTTTTCTAAGCTTCCTGATCATGGAGTTCCTCCAGCATATAGCCAAGGCCGCGGCTCGCCTTGATGGTCACGTTGGAGCCGATGCCCTTCAGTTTCTTGCGCAGGTTGGAGATGTGCACCCACACCACGTTGATCTCCGCGTCGGACTCCCAGCTCCACACGCGCTCCATGATGCGGTCCGCTGAAAACAGCATGCGGGGCGAATGCATGAAGAGCTCCATCAGCTGAAATTCCTTGCCGCGCAGGCGTTCCGTCTTTCCGTGGCTGGCGACGGTGCCCGCGTCGCAGTCCAGCGTCAGGTCTCCAAAGGTGAGCACGTTGCTCTTGATCTCCCCCTTGCGCCGCAAAATGGCGCGCAGCCTGGACAGCAGTTCGTCCGTGTCAAAGGGCTTGGGCAGGTAGTCGTCCGCGCCGGCGTCAAAGCCCGTGATGCGGTCCGTCTTCTCCCCCTTGGCCGTGAGCATCATGATGGGGGTGGTGTTTCCCTCCGCCCGCAGCTGCTTTAAGACCTGGATGCCGTCCCGCTTGGGCATCATGATGTCCAGGATCACCGCGTCGTAATCGCCGCCGGAGGCGCTGTAGTAGGCCTCCTCGCCGTCGTTTACCACGTCCACCGTATATTTGTTGCGCTCCAGGAAGGCTGCCAGGGCCTCCGCCAGATCGATCTCATCTTCCGCGATCAGCAGCTTCATGTCTCTCTCCTCTCTTCACAGGACCGGGGATTATCCGGAAAAAGCGCGGCCGCAGCCGCGCTCCGTTCGTCTGTTATCTTACAACAGCGCTTCCTTGCTCGCAAGCTTTCCGCACACGATGTTCAGGTTTCCGTTGCGGCAGCGCAGCTCGTCTATAAAGGCCTTGGGCACGCCGTTTCCCTTAAAGCCCACCTTGTACTGCAGTTCAAACAGCGTTCCCATGTTGGTGGTGCGCACGGTCTGCAGCTCGTGGGAAACGGTGTACTTCGCAAACAGATCGTCAAACAGTCCGTCGTAGTCCAGGTTCTCCGGAATGGTGATGCGCAGATCCTTCTCCGTTCCCATGCCTTTTCCGAAACCGGTCGCGGTCAGGACCAGGATCACCAATGCCACGATCGCGAAGAACAGAACGGCCACTGCCACGTAGCCCATGCCGGTCGCGATGCCAACGGCCACGGACAGGAACAGCATGGTGATCTCCTTGGCGGTTCCGGGTGCGGAACGGAAGCGGACCAGTCCAAAGGCTCCGGCCACCGCCACGCCTGCGCCGATATTGCCGTTCACCATCATGATCACCAGCTGGATGATGGCCGGCAGCACCGCGAGCGTCAGCACGAAGCTCTTGGTGTAGGTGTTGCGGAACATGAACAGGAACGCGCCTGCGATCCCGAGCGCCAGCGAGACCGCTGTGCAGATCAAAAAATCGTCTATGGTGATACTTCCTGAAATAATGGTGTTAAGCACTGTGACGCACCTCCCTTTCATACTCAAAATGCTTGCCCTTTAAATAACAGTCTTTGTACCAGGTCCCGATCTTGGAGAAGGATGCCGCAAAGATGCGTCCCTCCGAGAGCGCCTCCGCCAGCCACAGCGGCGCGGCGGCCGGGATCTTGATCTCCATCAGGACCATGCCCTCCGGCAGGAGCGGCGCCCCGTAGGTGCCCAGTCCCAGGTCCAGGTCCGTGTCCCGCCAGCGGATATCGGTATCGAACGTGATCCGCAGTTCCGGATCCTCCAGGCCTTCAAAGGCCACCCGCTCGTAGGCGATCATCGCCTTGGACTCCGGCCTGTACCAGTTTAAAAACCAGTCGATCTCCCGGCCGATCTGGTCTGTGTCCCCGCCGCGGCAGGTGGCCAGGTAGCGCTTTGCCCTGCGGTATTCCATGGTGTTCCTTCTCTTGTACACGACGCCCTTGAACTTTTTCTTGATCTCCAGGAACACCTCGTCCCCGGCGCCCGGCGTTTTGTAGCAGCGCAGGCGGAACTTTTCTTTATAGACCGGGCTCTCGATGGATGACCGAAACAGCGTAAAATCCGGCGTATCGTAGTAGATGTTGCCGATGGTGTAGCGGCTGTATCTGCTCTCTTTTGTATAGGCTGCCATGCGGGAGAGCATCAGCTCCATCTGCGCAGGCGTGATCAGGTACTTCTTCTCGATACGGTTGAAGCTCTGCTGTACGGCCGCCGCCTGTATCGTATTGCCTGTCATCGGATCGTCCCTCCTTTTTCGTGTTGAAACCGGCTCCCTTCGTGTGCTCCCCGCCTTTCTTGCGGACCGTTTCCGGTTCGGTTTCCTTTGATGGTGCCATTTTATCCGGCTTAACTTAAGTGAAGCTTAAACAGAAAAATAAAGATCCATAGAGAAAAAAGATCCCCGGCGCGAATGCGCCGGGGATGATGAAATGATGATAACCGTTTACCCCTTCTTTCCCTTGCCGCCGCGTCTGGTGATGTGCATGCGGCTCTCGGTGGTGGATTCGGTGATGGCGTCGCCGTCGTCCAGTTTCATGGCGATGGCGCCGCGGGCGGTCTTGCCCTGCAGCGGGATATCCTCCTGCTTAAAGCGCAGGCGGTAGCCCTTCGCCGACGTCACCTGCAGCGTGTCGCCGGAAAACTCCGTCACGGAGACGACCTTCGCGCCGGCGGAAAGCCTGGTGCTGTCGATGGTGCGGCGCGTCACGTCAAATTCCTGCGCGTTCACGCGCTTTATATAGCCGTCGGAAGAGAGGAAGATCCACTCCGTGTCCGCCAGGGGCAGGATCTGCACCACCGCCTCCGTCTTGCTGCTGTAGCCGCAGACGTTGTCGAGCGGCACGCCCTTGTCCTTTAAGCGGCACAGCGGCACGTCCTTTACGCGCAGCGTGTGGGCCTTGCCGCCCTCCGTAAAGACGATCAGCCGGCGGTCCGTCATGGTGTCGAACACGTAGCGCGCCTCCGCGTCCACGGCCTCCTTGTTCTTTTCGTACAGCGCCCGATCCAGCGCGCGGACGTAGTAGAAACGGTCCACGGTCACGGTCACCGGCAGGATCTCCTCCGGGGCCTCTTCGATCTCCACCGTGCCGGTCTGCATGATCTGCGTGCGGCGCGGCCTGCTGTAGCGGATCCGCAGTTCCATCAGGTCCTTGGCGATCACCTTGCGCATCTCCGCGCGGCTTTTCAAGACCTTCTCGTAATGGCTGATGTTCTTTAAGGTCTTCTGGTAGTCCTCCTGCAGCACGTCGATCTCCAGACCCACCAGGCGCTGCAGCCGCAGCTCCAGGATGGCGTCCGCCTGCGCCTCGGTAAAGTTGAATTTCGCCGCCTGCTTCGCTGCCTTTTCGGAGCAGCGCACCTGCTCGGTATTGCCGGTCATCAGGCAGTCGCGCGCGACCTTCACCGTCTTGGACCCGCGGATCACCTCTATAATGGTGTCCAGCACGTCGATCGCGCGGATCAGGCCCTCGTCGATCTCCCGCTTTTTCTCCGCTTTCTTTAGCAGGTTCTGATATTTTCTGGTATTGATCTCGTACTGGAAGGCCGTAAAATCGCGGAAGACGTCCGTCAGGGACATGGTCTCCGGCCTGCCGTGCGAGATCATCAGAAACGTCGCGCCGAAGGTATCCTCCAGCTTGGTCTTCTTATACAGGAGATTGACGAAATTTTCCACGTCCGCATCCTTCTTCAGTTCGATCACGATGCGGATACCGTCTTTGGAGGACTGGTTGGTAATATCAACGATATCGTTGGTCTTCTTGGACTCTGCCAGAGAAGCCACATCCTGCAGG
>CACZPX010000227.1 GCA_902783095.1 uncultured Lachnospiraceae bacterium | reverse complement strand
TGATGATGGGCGATTCGCCGTACCTGTCCATGATCTTGCCCATGAACGTACGGGAGATGAGCGTGCCGATGCCCTGCAGCATAAAGTACAGGCCGGCGCCGAACCTGCTGTGGATGGAAACCAGATACAGCGCCATAAAGTTGGCCGTTGCCGCGTTTACGATGGCCGCAAAGGCCGTGAGGATGGACGGCGGCAGGGCGCGGCGCTCCGCCACCAGGTCCAGAATGTTGATCTCCGAAAGTTTGGGCGCGGGCTTCCACTCCACCTCTTCAAACTTGAAGCCCAGCATCAGCACAAAAGCGATCAGCGCCAGTCCGGCCTCCGCCAGGAAAAAGACCTTGTAGCCGAAATCGTTGTAGAGCCACAGGCCCACGGAGGGCATCAGCGTGGTGGCCATGGCGTTGGAAAAGCCCATGTAGCCCACGCCTTCCGAGAATTTTTTCGGGTTGATGGTGTCGTACCCGTTGGTGGTGGAACCGGTGGAGACGGCGGAGAAAAAGAGCCCCTGAAAACCGCGCACCACGATCATCATCACCAGCGGTGCAAAGATATAGCCGCACATCAGGCCGCCCACGGCGATCAGGCAGAAGAAATAGATCTTCTTGCGGCTGCGGTTGTCCAGAAACCAGGCGGCGACCGGCCGCATGATCACCGAACAGACCGCGTACACAAAGGCGGCAATGCCGACGTGCATCTCCGTGCCGCCCAGCTTGACCAGGTGCAGCGCGTACGGCGAGTTGAACATGTTGCCGATGGCGCAGGTCATAAAGTTCGCAATGAAAATGCGGATAAAGTTGGGCGTCCAGAGCCTGGCGCCGGTGTTTTTCGCTGTTGCTTCCATGATCCCGATCCTATAACTGCAGAAAGGTCCTGACAGCCGCGTGCCGCAAAAGTACGGCGAACGCTGACAGTTTTTGCACACAAGAAGGCTGCCCTCCGTACCGGCAGGACAGCCCTGTTTTCGTTTCTATTGGAACGTCTGATTATTCACCCAGCTTGATACCGCTTAACAGATCGCCCAGGCTTGTGGTGGCCTTGCCGTTCTCGGTATAGTTGAAGCTCTCCTCGCGGTCGCGGCGGTCGCGGCGCTCACGGCGCTCGCCTTCCGGACGGTCGCTTCTCTCGCGGCGCTCACGGCGCTCACCCTCGGGGCGGTCGCTTCTGCGCTCACGGGCAGGGGCCTCTTCCAGGGCCTTCATGGACAGGCTGATCTTGCCGTCCTTGTTGCCGATGACCTTGACCTTGACCTTGTCGCCGACGTTCAGCACGTCCGCGGGCTTCTCCACGCGCTTGTAGCTGATCTGGGACACGTGCAGCAGGCCGGACATACCGCCGTCCAGGGTGATGAACGCGCCGTAATCCTTTAAGGAATCCACGGTGCCTTCCAGCACGCTGTCGACCTGGACCGCTTCCTGCGCGGCAGCCTTGGCGGCGCGGGCCTTCATGCGGGCCACGTCACGGCCGGACAGGACCAGCTTCTTGCCCTCACGGTCTGCGGTGATGACCATCACTTCGACGTTCTTTCCCTTGTAGTCATCGAGATTCTCGACGTAGCCGGCAGCCAGCTTGGATGCGGGAATGAAAGCACGGACTTCGTCCACATAGGCGACAACGCCGCCCTTTACCACACTGTCGACCTTCACTTCGAACACGGTCTTGTCGGCCATCATCTGCTCGAACTTGTCCCAGGTGGGATCGTCCGCCTTGGGCGGGCCCTTCTTGTAGGACGCTTCCAGCTCGGCGGTGTAGTCGGCCATGGTCTCGTTGGTGGTCTCGGTCTTGGCTTCTACCGCTTCTCTTGCGGCGTCAGTCTTTTCTTCTGCAGCTTCCTTGGCAGCCTCGACCTTCTCTTCCACAGCTTCCTTCACTGCTTCCGCCTTCTCGGCTACGGTTTCCTTTACGGCTTCGGCCTTTTCCGCTACTGCTTCCTTCACTTCTTCGGCCTTTTCCGCAACAGTTTCAACAATCTTCTCGATGTCCATAGAGTTCTCCCAATCTCCTTTCAAACCGCGCCTTTCATGGGTTTTTTAAGG
>CACZPX010000226.1 GCA_902783095.1 uncultured Lachnospiraceae bacterium | reverse complement strand
GAATAGTCGAACAATTCGTGCAGACTCTCCGGCTCATTTATATAGGATACCGCCTCACCCAATGCGGACACACTGTCAGGATAATAAGCCGAGATGGTTCTTATGCTGTTTTCGGTTGCTCTCTCCGTTTCAGCACCGGGCACAGTAACGGTTTCTGCCGTTTCATTTGTGCTTTCTCCGGTCATATTTTCCGCAGGCACGTCGGGGGATGTCTGCCCGTTGCCGGCCGCAGCTGGTTCTGTGGCTGAACATGCCGTATAGTAAACCATCAAAAGTAATACAGTCAATCTTAAAACTTTATAAGCCTGGTATTTTATAGCGATCACCTCCATGCAACACCGATATTTGTTGCAACGTCACTTCCATTCATCGTTCCCCCGGACAATCCCGTTACGATTCACTTATGTCCTTCATTCAATATTATATACGAATCTGACAGCCAAAAGGTTACACTTTGTTTCAAAAAGGTTGATTGTGCTTGATTGCAGGACTAACTTCGGGTTCACCCCGTTTCCCGCCGGACCATGGAAGCGTTGACCAGCCGCCGGATTGCGATTATACTGATTCCGGCTGTCAAATGACGGCGCAGGAGTGAAACGACATGGCTTTTGACGGGACCGTTGTGGCCGCGATCGCGGCGGAATTAAACAGAGAGCTTACGGGCGGGCGCATTGCAAAGATCACGCAGCCCGAGGCGGACGAGCTGCTGCTTACGGTAAAGACCGACCGCGGGCAGAAGCTGCTCTTTCTGTCCGCCAGCGCCTCCCTGCCGCTGGTCTATCTGACCGACACCGGCAAGCCCGCGCCCATCACCGCCCCCACGTTCTGCATGGTGCTGCGCAAGCACATCGGCGGAGGCCGCATCCTGTCCGTCACGCAGCCCGGTCTGGAGCGCATCCTGCGCATCCGCGTGGAGCATCTGGACGAGCTTGGAGATTACAACGAAAAATCGCTGATACTGGAGCTGATGGGCAAGCACAGCAACCTGATATTCGTAGATCAGAACGAGACGATCGTGGACAGTATCAAGCGCGTGCCCCCGCAGATGAGTTCCGTGCGCGAAGTGCTGCCCGGACGTCCTTACTTTATTGCCCAGACGGCCGAAAAGGCGGACCCGCTTTCGCTGTCCTCCCGGGATCTGCTGCCGCTCCTTACCGCGCAGGCAATGCCCGCGGCGCAGGCCGTTGTAAAGAGCATCACCGGTTTTTCTCCCTTTTTGGCGGAGGAGCTTTTAGCGCGTGCGGGGCTGGATTCCTCGCTGCCGGCCGCCGCTTTTTCCGAGGCGGAGCAGGCGCGTCTGGCCGGTGCCTTTGCCGCCCTGACGGAGGATATCCGCGCCGGCCGCTTTTCCCCGCAGATCCTGATGCGAAAGGGTCAGCCCGTGGAATTTTCCGTCTTTGCGAGCACCGCGTACGCGGCGGACGAGGCCGTCCCCTGCGCTTCCGTGAGCGAGATGCTGCAGCGCTACTACGCCGCGCGCAATGCGGCGGCCAACATCCGTCAGCGCTCCGCGGACCTGCGAAAGCTCACGGACACCGCGCTGGAGCGCTGCCGCAAAAAGTACGAGCTGCAGAAAAAACAGGAAAAGGACACGGAAAAACGGGACAGGTACCGCCTGTACGGCGAACTGCTGCAGGCCTTTGGCTACGGCCACGAAGGCGGCGAAAAGCAGATCACCGTGACCAATTATTATGACAATACGGAGCTTGCCGTGCCGCTGGATCCGGAGCTTTCCGCCCTGGAGAACGCAAAGAAATACTTTGAACGCTACCAGAAGCTGAAGCGCACGCACGAGGCGCTCTCCACCCTGCTGGTGGAGACGGAAAACGATCTGCGGCATCTGGAATCCATACGGGACGCGATCGAGCGCTCCGTCACGGAGGATGATTTTGCGCAGATCCGCGCGGAGCTCTCCGACTACGGTTACGTAAAGAAGCACAGCGCCGCAGCCAAAAAGAAAAAGAGCGCCGCAAAGCCGCTGCACTTTGTCTCGGAAGACGGTTTCCATATCTACGTGGGCAAGAACAATTATCAGAACGAGGCCGTGACCTTTGGTCTGGCGGAGGGCGGCGACTGGTGGTTCCACGCCAAGGGCGCGCCGGGCTCGCACGTGATCGTAAAGAGCGGCAGCGCGGAGCCTTCCGACCGTACCTTTGAGGCGGCGGCAGCACTGGCGGCCTTCTATTCCGCCTTAAAGGACGCCCCCAAGGCGGAGGTGGACTACACCAAAAAGAAGAACATCAAAAAACCCGCAGGCGGACGCCCCGGGTTTGTGATCTATCATACCAATTATTCCATGTCCGTGGCGCCGGGCGTGGACCCTGGCTTAAAGCCGGTAAAGTGATACTGTCATCCTGTGCGGAACGCGCAGCGCGAGCGGAGTCGAAGGATCCCGCAAGCGCGCTGGCTATACCGGCCGTTTACGCCGCCAGCCCGATGATGTACAGGGCCAGCGTCACGGCAAACACGGCGCCGTTTAAGATCAGGCCCAGTTTCCACTTGATCTTCCCTTCCATGCCCACCGCGAAGTGACCGTACAGCGTGACGATAAGCCCCGCCAGGGACAGCAGCATGGAAATGATGCCCGCCAGGGCCGCGACCCAGCCGGCGTTTCCGCCGGTCACAAAGGCCAGCACCAGACTTAAGATCAGCAGGACCGCGGCAAAGACGAACAGGCCAAGCGAGACCTGCATGTAGGTGAGGTTCCTCAGTTTTTCCGAAAGCGTCTTCTTTTTATTCATGGCCGCTCTTTAAGTCATCCAGCGTCAGCTCATAGGCCGGCAGAAATTCCTTCATGAAGATCTCCGCCTCCGGCAGTCCCATCTCGGCCAGACGCGCGTACACGCCGGCACGGGCGCCGGCAAACTCGCGGTTGCCCGCCTTTTCCTCTTCCATGCACTTGATCAGCGCAGACAGACGGTCCGCCGCCTTGACCAGCCGCCACAGGTAGGCGTCGGCCTCCTCCTCAAAAAAGAGCGGCGTATACGCCGTGCGCAGATCTTCCGGCAGCATGGACAGCAGGTACTCCGCGGCCTCCTCTTCCACGTTTTTAAAGGCCGCCTGGGTGTCCTTGTTGTAATACTTGATGGGCGTGGGCATGTCGCCGGTGATGATTTCCTGCGCGTCGTGGAAGATGCCTATGAGCGCCGCCTTTTCCGCGTTCAGCTGCTTGCCCAGCCGCTTGTTGCCGATCACCGCCAGCGCGTGCGCGAGCATCGCGACCTCCATGGAGTGTTCGCTGATGTTCTCCGGATAGGTGTTGCGCATCAGCGCCCAGCGCTGGATGTATCTCATACGCGAGAGCATCGCGTAAAACTGTCCGCTCATGTTTTATGGTCTCCTTTAGTCGGGGATCCCCGCTCAGTTTTCTGCCGGCGGCATGTAGTAATACGCGCCGTCGCCGATGAGCGCCGTCCCCTCCAGCTTGGGCATCTGCTCCCGGCTGGAACGGATCCACATGAAAAACTCCTCCGTTATCTGCTGTGTGTCCGTGCCGGGCAGATAGACCGTCAGCGTACTGCCCTGCTTCGGGCTCGCCGGATCCGCGATGCGCTCGTATTCCTCGCCGTCGTCGCCGGTCCATTTCTCGCCGGCCTCGCCGTCCACCGTCACGCTTTCCACGTACACGGTCCAGGTCAGCTTATCCTGCTGCCGCAGATCGGCAAGGCTGCCGTGGAACTCGCCCACGTCGTAGTGTCTTTTGTCATTCGAAAAATAATGGGCCGAATATTCGCCGGTAAAGCTGCCGTCCGCGTTGACCGTAAGCCAGGTGGACCAGTCGCCGCCGTGCTGATAGTATTCGCCGGCGACCGTATCAAAAGTCCCGTCCGCGGCGCCTTCCTGCTGTTCCGGCTCCGCGGCCTCCTGCCACCAGTCGTCCAGCGCACGCAGCGCCTCGTCATAGGTCATGGCCTTCATGGCCTTGCCCTGCAGCCAGTCCGGCAGATCGTGTTCGGAATAGTTGTGGATCAGCGGCTGCGCGTCCGCCAGGATCGGATCCAGGCGGCCGTAGTACTCCTCCCTGGTGAGGTTCTCTTCCCCGTTGACGCCGGTGAACGTCCAGGACTCTTCCCCCTCCGTTTCGCCGGGCGCGGCATTCGGTGAAAACTCCACGCAGTCGAACCGGGTCCCGGTCCAGACGTACTTGCCCTCGCCGCTGCGCTCATAGCGAAGCCGCACCGCGGAGGCGCGTCTTGTCATGTATTCGCCGCCGTCCCGTACCAGCCAGGGCTCCTTGTCCTCGCCGTCAACAAACAGACAGAAGCGCTGTCCGCCGCCGGCCTCAAAGTCGCCGGGCTCCTCAAACAGAAGCTCCACGTGATCTTCCACATAGGTGTATCCGGTCAGAAGCTGTCTGCCGTAGCCAAGCGCGGTGTCGTATTTCACAAAGACAACCTCGGGGATATCGTCGCCGTAGATGTCGGCGATCATCACCTGCATGCGGCGGTCCGCGTCGCCGTTGGGATCATAGATGACCATGTGCTCCGCCTCGATGTCCTCAATGCGTTCGGCCAGCAGGTGCTGGAACTTGCTCCCGGCCTCCGACCTGCGCGCGGCGGGATCCTGCTGCGGCGCGGGCTCCGTGGTCTCGGCCCCGGTGGTCTCTTCGGTCGTCTCCTCCGGCTGCGGTTCGGTGGTTTCGGCCTCCGTCGTCTCCGTTTCCCCGGTCACGGCCTCCGTGGTCTCCGGGGTGGTGTCGGTCTGGGGCCCGGGTGCTTCGGTGGTCGCATCCGCGGGATCTTCCTGGGGCTTTGCCGGCAGGGTCTCGCGGGAGCCGTCCTCGGTCGTCTGCATAGGCGCAGGATCTGCGCTGCCGCCGCAGGCGGAAAGCACAAGAGACAGGGCCAAAACAACGATCAGCACCGTCTTTATGGTCTTAAGGGAATACTTCTTCATGGAAAAACCTTCTTTCGATGATCAGGGAAGACCGCGGTCTTCCGCACGTTTTTGTTTATTATAGCATATTATCCGACGGACAGATACCGGTTTTGAACAGAGAAAAACGGCACCACATTGGGTGCCGTTTTCGTTTCGAGCGCGAGACGGGAATCGAACCCG
>CACZPX010000225.1 GCA_902783095.1 uncultured Lachnospiraceae bacterium | reverse complement strand
GGGCTTCACGTGCGCGAGAAGATTCGAACTCCCGACCTTCTGATCCGTAGTCAGACGCTCTATCCAGCTGAGCTACGCGCACATGCGTGTCTTGTTCACGCAAGGATGTATTCTAAGACAAACCATCTAAAAAGTCAAGCCTTTATTTTCAAGATTCTGACGAAAAACCCGATCGCAGAAGCCTTCCCCTTCTTTCGCCTGTCATCTTCCCATCCTGTGCGGCGATCTCGCCGCCCACGATCACGTAAGACAATCCGCTGTTGGGCCGCAGGCAGTCGGCCACGGACGCGTTGTCGCAGACGGTCTTCGGATCAAAGACGACCAGGTCCGCGTCCATGCCCTCTCTGACAAGACCCTTCCTCTTTATCCGGTACACGCGGGCGGGCAGCCCCGTCATCTTCATGACGGCTGTCTCGATGGGCAGCAGGCCGCCCCGTATGCACATCCGCCCCAGAAAACGCGGGAACGCGCCGCGCACGCGCGGATGGCAGGCCTCGCCCGGCAGGATCAGCCCGCCGTCGGTGCAGGGCATCAGCCGGGGATGACGGAGCACGCGGTCCACGTCCTCCTGCAGCATGATGTCCACGTGCATGCCCTGGGTCTTCATCCGGTCCTCGCCCAGAAGGCCGATCAGGAAGGACGCAAAGGAAAGCCCCTGCTCGGCGGCGACTTCGGCGACGCGGCGGCCGTTGTATTCCGGATGGGTCTCGGATGCCAGAATGTATGCCTTCTGCATATCGTTGTATTTATAGTGCCCGGTCCCGGCCAGCAGCGTCTCCTCCACGGCGCGGACCAGCTCCTGTTTCCCTGCGGGATCGTTTGCCTGCGCAGTGAGCGCTTCCATGCCGACGGTCTGCAGCTTCTGCGGAACGTACATGCGCAGCCCGGCGGACACCGCCGTATAGGGGTGGGCGTCCGCGTAGATCTCGATCCCTTCTTCGGCCGCGCGGTCGATCATTTTGAGCGTGACGGCGGTCTTGCCCCAGTTGGGTTCCCGCACCGCCTTGTGATGGGAGAGTATGATGCGGCAGCCGGTACGGCGGGCGACTTCCACCGCCTCGTCCACCGCTTCCTCAAAACGGTCGCCCTCGTTGCGCAGATGAAAGGCGGCAACGCCGTCGTATTCGGCAACGACCGCACACAGCGCGATCATATCCTGCGTATCAAAATAGCTGGAGGGCGGGTAGGCCAGCCCAAATGACAGGCCGTACGCGCCGGCTTCCATGGCGTCCCGCAGCAGGGCCCGCATGGCGTCCATCTGCGCGGCGGATGGCTTATCCGCCGAAAAGCCCATCACCGCGGCGCGGAGCGCTCCGCCGCCGACGTACAGGCCGATGTTTGCGCCAAGCTGCAGGGAAGAAAGCCCGTCCAGGTATTCCGAGAAACGCAGCGTGCCGCCCCCTAAAAGCGCCGCGGGCGCCTGTGAATCGCCGCACAGACCGCCCAGACTGGTGGTGATGCCCTGTTCGATCTTGGCCCACTGGGCGGGCTCTTTGACCAGCTGGGTATCCGCGTGCCCGTGCGGATCGATAAAACCGGGGCAGACCGCCAGGCCGCCCGCGTCGATGGTCCTGGCCGCACTTAGCGGGAGCCTGGTGAGCGCGGCGATGCGGCCGTCCTTTATACCCACGGAGGCATAGTAAAAGGGGCCTCCCATCCCGTCGTAGATCTTCGCGTTTTTGATGACAAGGTCCAGCATGGTTTGCCTCCTTCTGATCTGTCCGTGCGGTTCGGCAGCAGACGGTTCTTTTTGTGTTATGCTGCCCCTAGTATACAACCGTTCGCGCCTCTTTGCACTGTTTTGTATCTTACGGAACATTACGGCTTTTTTTGTCAAAGCAGCCGGACTTGGCAGAGACCGCCCCGTCCCACAGGCATAAAAATACCCCGCACGGGGATGGCCGTATAAAACGGCGCGTGCGGGGGATGGGAGCAGTGGACGCTTACGCGTCCGAAGGGGGATGTTTTTTCTTTCGGACCAGGGCATCCATGCTGGCGGCCTGTTCCAGCAGATCGACCGGCTCCACGTCCAGGGCGTCGGCGATGTTAAACAGGGCGTCCATGGAAAATCCGCGTATGATACCGGGTGCTTCGATCGCGCTCAGGTGAGAGCGGCTGATGCCGGCTTTGGAGGCCAGCTGATACTGCGAAAGGCCGCGGACCTTCCGGAGGACCGCAATGGCGATCCCCACCTGGATAAAGCGGTCTCGGTTGTCGAAGCTGACATGGTTTTTGCTCATCTGTGCCTGCGGACCGTTATCGGGCGGCAGCCTGGTTGACGGCGCCCGCCGGAAGCTCCTTAAATGATCTGTTGTCTATTATTATATGACTTTACATGACAATATCAGCACTATAAAAAGTGCGATTGTACTATTTAAAGAGCAATTAGAACGCATGACTGATAAAGTGTTTATCTAACGACGCACAAGAGCGGCAACACATTTGGCGCCTCACAATCATGCGCCGTGAACCTCGAACAGAGTTATCTCATGAGGGCAACCGGCGGACCGGCGGCGCTCCGGCGTGAGCGCGCCCTTGAAAATCCGTTCGCATGATACTATAATAGGGCGGAAACCGACGGCCGCTTCAGCCGGCTGAAACAGAACAGGGAGGAAAACAGGAATGCCACGTGCAAGCGAAGGTTCTGCGATGACCTGGATCATCATCGCCATCGTCATCGGTGCCATCATTATCTTCTTCGTCACCAGAGAGCTCTGGTGCTGGTACTTAAAGATCAACAGACGCTGCATGCTTCTGGAACAGCAGAACGGCCTGATGCGCCAGCTGATCAACGAACAGGTCCAGTCCAATATCATGATGAGCCAG
>CACZPX010000224.1 GCA_902783095.1 uncultured Lachnospiraceae bacterium | reverse complement strand
GTCGAACAGGAACCCGAACACGATCAGCATCACGATGTTAAAGCCCATCTGCGTCGTGCCGATCGAGACGGAATAATACTTGTTCAGGATCTTCCCGATGATGTCCGTCCCGCCGGTGGTACCGCCGCTGCGGATCATGATGCCCGCGCCGAAACCGTTGATCACGCCGCCAAGGAGCACCGTGGTCAGGGGGCTCTCGTAGGTGACGGTGATCCCGTCAAAGAGCTGCAGCGCCAGCGAGAGCATGAGCGTGCCGTAGACACTGTAGACGATGTGCTTTCTGCCCAGCAGAAACAGCCCCGCGACAAAGATCGGGACGTTGAACAGCAGATTCAGCAGGGAGGTGTTCCAGCCAAACTCGTAGTTGAAGATCATGGCCACGCCGGTGACGCCGCCGCTGATCAGCCCGGAGTGATGGTAAAATACCGCTATGGCAAAGCCCATGATCAGGCAGCCGGCCGTGGTCCCGGCAAAGGGGAGCCAGTTTTTCCTGATCAGATCGATCCCTTTTTCTTTCATAGATACGTCCTTTCTCCGGCAAACTGCCGGAATAAACCGCATTATACTCCGCCGTTTGGAAGTCGCAAGTTTTTTTGCGGCGGATGCGCGCTTTTGAAAGATTGGAAAGCGCGGCGGCCAGGTTCCCGTCGATTCCATTGATTTTTTGCGGAAAGTATACTATGATGCAGAAGACGCGGGGACGGTCCTTCCTGTCCTCATTCGAAAATGAGGACAGGAAGGACCGTCCCCGCGTCTTCATTGCTTTTTTTGCGATTCTGTACTACTATCGTTACGCGGGACCCGCCGTGCGTGTTCCGCCGCAAATTGACTGACACCGAAAAAGCATTTAAGGTGAAAGAAGGAGCTGCCATGACAGAAACCGTTCGCAAACTGATCGAAAAACTCGCCCGGACCCATTCCCTGACGGAAGAAGAATACGCCGCCCTGATCGACGGGCGCGATGACGAAGCCGCCGCGCTGCTGGCGCAGTACGCCGTTGCCGCGCGTGAGCCGTACTATGGCAAAAAGGTATTTGCGCGCGGGCTGATTGAGATCTCCAATATCTGCAAAAACAACTGTTTTTACTGCGGCATCCGCCGCGGCAACAAAAACGTGGAGCGCTACCGGCTGGAACCGGAGGTGATCGCCGCCTGCGCCGACGAGGGCTACGCGCTGGGCTTCCGCACCATCGTGCTGCAGGGCGGCGAGGACGCCTTTTACACCGACGAGGTGCTGGGCGGCATCGTGCGGGACATCAAGGCCGCACACCCGGACGTGGCCGTGACGCTGTCCATGGGCGAGCGCAGCTTTGAAAGCTACAAGGCCCTAAAAGAGGCCGGCGCGGACCGCTATCTGCTGCGCCACGAGACGGCCGACCCGGTGCACTACGCCAGGCTGCACCCGTCGGAGCTTTCGCTGGATACGCGCATGCGCTGCCTGCGCGATCTGAAGGCGCTGGGCTACCAGGTGGGCATCGGCTGCATGGTGGGCTCGCCTTTTCAGACCACCGCACACCTGGCAAAGGATCTCAAGTTTACCGAAGATTTTCAGCCGGAGATGTGCGGCATCGGCCCGTTCATCCCGCACCACGATACCCCGTTTAAATACGAGCCCGCCGGCACGCTTAAGCTGACGCTCTATCTGCTTTCCGTCATCCGGCTGATCGTCCCGGACGTGCTGCTGCCCGCCACCACGGCGCTCGGCACCATCCATCCGCTGGGCCGCGAGATGGGCATGAAGGCCGGCGCCAACGTGATCATGCCCAACCTCTCCCCGCTTGCCGTACGCAAGCAGTACATGCTCTATGACAACAAGATCTGCACCGGGGACGAGTCCGCCCAGTGCCGCGCCTGCCTGGACAACCGCATGGCCGCCATCGGCTACGAAGTGGTGGTAGACCGCGGAGACGCGGCAAGGGCCGCCCGTTAAAGGCAGCCCCTGCTTTCCTATCGTTATTCCTGAATGATGTTTTAAGAGAACCGCTCCCGGCGGTTCTTTTTGATGCTTCCGGCCAGCAGCAGGAACATAACGCCGCAGCCTGCGCAGTTCCTTATCCGTCATGATCTTTTCCTAGTGTTTTTCCCAGAGACACCAAAACGGAACGATAAAAGTCGTTCCGGTGCTGTTGTTGATTCGTCACTTGACCCTCTGACGATACCTGCCGGTCTTCTCGATGGTTTACAATGAACTGTCACCAGAATGCCGGTATCCAGATAAAGCTTTGCGGTTTATGCTTTTACCCGCTAAAGCATCTGTAGATTAAAGGTTTTTTTATTTCATTCAGGAAAATTTCTTTCTCCAAAGCGTTAAATGATACACATTTTTGCCCGATCCGGCCCTTTTGTCTCATTTTTCCCCGCGGCTGCCCTCCCTGCGCGGATGCGCGCGGGCATATTGTAAACTCAACAATTATTTTTAGTTGACATTTTGTCGGGAAGCCGCTATCATTACTGCCGGCAGGACGCCTGCCGCAGAACGCGTGCCGCTCGTCTTACGGGCGAAACGCAGACACAGAGGCTGACACATGAAAAAAACCACACTCTATCAACTGACTTCCTGCGCCATCATGGCGGCGCTGCTCTGTATCCTGGCCCCGGTCTCCGTACCGGTGGGTCCCGTTCCCGTGACCCTGGCCACGCTGGTCCTGTACCTGTCCGTGTGGGTCCTGGACACAAAAGGCGCCGTGATAGCCGCCGCGCTGTACCTGCTGCTGGGCGCCGTGGGCCTGCCGGTCTTTGCCGGTTACTCGGGCGGGATCGCGCCCATCATCGGCCCCACGGGCGGCTATCTGATCGGCTATCTTCTGCTGGTCCTGATCTCCGGCCTGTTCAAAAAGGCCTCGCACGACCGCGTGGTCCTCACGGGCCTTGGCATGGTGGCCGGGACCGTGGTGCTGTACGCCTTTGGCACCATCTGGTTTATCATTCAGACAAAAAGTGATATCATATATGCACTGACGGTTTGCGTGCTGCCCTTCATCGGCTTTGATCTCGCCAAGATCGTGCTGGCCTGCGCCGTCGGCAGACCGGTCAGCAGGGCCTTAAAGCAGGCTGCGCTGACGTAAACCGCGCCTCTGACGTACCTTCGGGGGGCGCCGTGACCGCCCAAAGGCGGATCGGAGGATCTTATGCCCCGTACCACTGTAAAAGATGAAGTTTTTAAAATGCTGAGCGACAGCCAGGGTTCCTTCTTTTCGGGGGAAGCCCTGGCTGATCGTCTTTGTGTCTCCCGCGCGGCCGTCTGGAAGGCCGTGAACGCCCTGCGCGCGGAAGGCTATCCCATAGAGGGCACCACCAACCGCGGCTACGCGCTGGCCGCGGACTTTGACCTGCTCTCAGCCGGTGACGTCCAGACCGCGCTCACCCGAGAAGCCGCGGAAGCCTATGATCTGACGTTCTTTTCCGTGATCGACTCCACCAACACGGCCCTGATCGCGGCCGGCCACGCCGGCGCCCCTGCGGGCACCGTGTACGTGGCGGAGGAGCAGACCGCCGGCAAGGGGCGCATGGGGCGCGCTTTCTATTCGCCCAAGGGGACCGGCGTCTACGTGAGTATCCTGCTGCGCCCGTCCATTCCCGCAAAGGACGCGCTTTTTATCACCACCATGGCCGCCGTGGCCGGAGCCCGCGCCTGTGAGCAGGTGCTGGCGCATTTCGGCCTGCCGGTGGACCCGGTGCAGATCAAGTGGGTGAACGATTTGTTCCTGCGCGACCGCAAGATCGCGGGCATTCTGACGGAGGCCGATCTGAACGTGGAGACCGGCGGCCTGTCCCAGGCCGTGCTGGGCATCGGCTTTAATCTGTGCCCGCCGGAAGGCGGCTTTCCGCGGGACATTGCCGGCGTGGCCGGCAGTCTGTTTGAGAAACGGCAGCCGCGCGGCGCCCGCGCCCTTCTCACCGCCTTTTTCCTGAACGAGTTTTACGCCCTGTACAGCGCCCTGCCCGCCCATGATTTTGTGGCGGAATACCGCGCCCGCCAGCTGGTGCTCGGCTGCACGGTGGAGGTGCTGCGCGATACGGAGGTCCTGTATACCGCGCGGGTCCTGGACGTAGACGACGCCTGCAGCCTGGTGGTGATCCCGGACGGGGAGACCACGCCGCGCGTCCTGAACTCCGGCGAGGTGCGGATAAAGCTTCGCTGAGCCGGGCGCCCCGCAAAGGCCTGCACTTGACAGCCCTGTTATAATAGGAACAGAATCTGTTCTATACTCTGACACAATGAAAGAGGTATCCCTATGCTGGAACTGAAGCACCTGTCCTTCACGGCGGCGGACGACGACAAAAAAGACATCATCCGCGACGTGAGCCTGATCATCCCGGACGACCGCTTTGTGGTCGTGACCGGCCCGAACGGCGGCGGAAAATCCACCCTCGCCAAGCTGATCGCCGGCATCAAGACGCCCACCGGCGGACAGATCCTTTTAAACGGGGAAGATATCACCAACAAGAGCATCACCGAGCGCGCGCGGCTCGGCATCGGCTTTGCCTTCCAGCAGCCGGTGCGCTTTAAGGGCATCCACGTGCTGGATCTGCTGCGCATCGCGGCGGGCAAGCAGCTCTCCGTCACGGACGCCTGCGAATACCTGTCGGAAGTGGGCCTGTGCGCACGCGACTACATCGGCCGCGAAGTCAACGCCAGCCTGTCCGGCGGCGAATTGAAGCGCATCGAGATCGCCACGGTCCTGGCGCGCGGCACGTCCCTGTCCATCTTTGACGAACCGGAGGCCGGCATCGATCTGTGGAGCTTCCAGAACCTGATCGAGGTCTTCAAAAAGATGCGGGGATCCATCAAGGGCAGCTCCATCCTGATCATCTCCCATCAGGAGCGCATCTTAAACATCGCGGACGAGATCGTCGTGATCCGCGACGGCGTGGTGGCCAGACAGGGCACCAAAGACGAGGTCTATCCGCAGCTGATCGGTACGGCTTCCGCCGTGGGCGACTGCATCAAGAGGGGGCCCGGCAAGACAGAAGGAGGTGCGCAGTGAGCGGGCAGCAGAATCAGACACAGAAACCGTTTTCGTTTCAGTTCAATACAAAATTTGACGAGATCCAGAAGCGCCTGCTGATGGAGGTGGCGGACCTGCACGCGGTGCCGGAGGGCGCCTACAACATCCGCTCCAACAGCCAGATGGCGGGACGCGCGTCCACGGCCAACATCGAGATCGTCTCCAAGACGGACGTGAGCGGCATGGACATCTACATCAAGCCCGGCACCAAAAACGCGAGCGTGCACATCCCGGTGGTCATGACGCAGAGCGGGCTGAAGGAGGTCGTTTATAACGATTTTTATATCGGCGAGGGCGCGGACGTCGTGATCGTGGCGGGCTGCGGGATCGACAACTGCGGGACGCAGGATTCCGAGCACGACGGGATCCACCGTTTTTACGTCGGCAAAAACGCGCATATCCGCTACGTGGAGAAGCACTACGGGTCCGGCAGCGGCGCCGGGAAACGGATCCTGAACCCCGGTACCGAGGTGTACCAGGAGGAAGGCAGCTCCGTAGAGATGGAGATGGTGCAGATCAAGGGCGTGGACGACACGGTCCGTGAGACAAAGGCGGAGCTGGCGGCCGGCGCGAAGCTGGTGGTACGCGAGCGCCTGATGACGCACGGCGAACAGCGCGCCATCAGCACCTACACCGTTTCCCTGAACGGCGAAGGCTCCTCCGCGGACATCGTCTCCCGCAGCGTGGCGCGCGATACCTCCTACCAGAAGTTCGACGCCAAGATCGTCGGCAACGCGCCGTGCAGCGGCCACACGGAGTGCGACTCCATCATCATGGACCACGGCCGCATCCTGGCCGTTCCGGGCCTGGAGGCCAACGACCTGGACGCCGCCCTGGTGCACGAGGCCGCCATCGGCAAGATCGCGGGCGACCAGATCACCAAGCTCATGACGCTCGGCCTGACGGAAGAAGAGGCCGAAGAGCAGATCATCAACGGCTTCCTGCGGTAAACAGTTCTGGCAGACGAAGACACGGAAGACACGGGGACGGTCCTTCTGTCATCATCAAAATGATGACAGAAGGACCGTCCCCGTGTCTTCACGTCAGGGTATCCCGCCGGTCCAGCAGGAAGCGGATGAACCGCCTGCAGGCCACCGGCACGGTGCGGTCGCTGCGCGTGATGATGCAGATGTCCCGCATCACCGGCCTGGCAAGCGGCCTGGCCACCACGCGGAAGCTGGCGTCCCGGATGATCTTTTCCGAAAGGATGCTCACCCCGCAGCCCCGCTCCACCAGCGACAGGATGGTATAGTCATCGTAGGCGCGCAGCACGATGTGCGGCACGACGCCCTCCTTACGGAAGGCCTCCGCCACGTCGTTGTAGGCGCTCTGTTCGCCGGAGCGGATCATAAAAAACCGTTCATTGCGGATCTCCGACAGGGAGATCCGTTCTTTTTGCGCCAGCGGGTGGTTCTGGGGCAGCACCAGCAGCAGCTCGTCGGACTTTAACGGCGTCGCCGAAAGCCCCGCCGTGGACTCCATGTTGACAAAACCGATGTCCAGGTGGCCGCTGCGCACCAGGTCCGATATGGTGGAATAATCTCCCTGCATCAATTCAAACCGGATGCCCGGATAATCCCGCCAGAAGGCCTCCATGATGGGCGCCAGCCAGTCTTTGGAGATGCTCGCGAACGCGCCGATGCGGATCTCTCCGGCCGCCAGTCCCTGCAGGTCCGCGGCCGCCGTCTCCAGCAGTTCCTGCTGCGCCTGCGTGTTGCGGATGTAGGGGAGCAGATCCTCTCCCTCCGGCGTGAGCCGGATGCCGTAGCGGGAGCGCTGGATCAGCTGTACGCCCAGCTCCGTCTCCAGCGAGGTGATCATCTTGCTCACGGCGGACTGGGAATAGCCCAGTTCCTCCGCCGCGCGGGTAAAACTGCCGCTGTCCAGGATCTTCAAGAGTGCCTTGTATCTCTGCATCTCACATTCCTTTCTGGAATTTTAATATTACTATAATTCGCTTTCTTTCACCTGAACAACATAATATGATAGATTTACAAAATGGTCAAGTCTCTTCATGACCCATTGTCGGAACACCGTGTTCTTTCGGAGGGCGTATGATGGAAACCCAAAAACGCAGACGTACCGTTGATCTGATGACTGTAGGTTTTGCCCTGTTTGCCATGTTCTTCGGCGCCGGCAACCTGATCTTCCCGCCGCACCTGGGCGTGTTCTGCGGCTATGAGTGGTGGCTGGGCTTCCTGCTGTATTTCGCCGCCGACTGCGGCCTGGCCGTTCTGGCGGTGATCGCCATGGTCCGGCTGGACGGCAAAATCGAACGCGTGGCGGAACCGCTCGGGCGGATCCCCTCCCTGCTGCTGGCCACGGCCATCATCGTCTGCATCGGCCCCGGCCTGGCCATCCCCCGCACCGCGGCAACCACCTTTGAGCTCGCGGTCATCCCGCTGTTCGGCGTGGAAAACGCGCCGCTGCCGCTCTTTATCCTCTCGGTGATCTTCTTCATTGTCGTCATGCTGCTGGCCATCCGCCCCGGCAAGGTCGTCGACATCGTCGGCAATTTCCTTACGCCCATCCTGCTCATCTCGCTGGCGGTCCTGATCATCAAGGGCCTCACGGACCCGGCCGCCCCCATCGGCGCGCCGCTCACGGACAGCGTGGTGCGGGAAGGCCTCTACAACGGCTATCAGACGCTCGACATGCTGGGCGCCATCTTCTTTTCCATTCTGGTGATCGCCTCCATACGGGGCAAGGGTTACTCCGGCACCCGCGCGGTCTCCCGCATGGCCTTTTTGGCCGCGATGCTGTCCGCCGTCCTGCTGTTTCTGGTATACGGCGGCCTCACCTGGCTCGGCGCGCGCAACGGCGCCGTATGGAAGGACGTCGTCTTTTCCGGCGACTTAAATCAGGCCGGCCTGCTGATCAACATCACCAAGCAGGTACTGGGCGGCGCGGGCAATCTGGTGCTCGCCCTTGCGGTCGCGAGCGCCTGCCTCACCACCGCCATCGGCACGGTCTCCGCCACTTCGGAGTATTTTGAAAAACTCTTTCACGGAAAGATCAGCTATAAAAAACTGGTGATCATCATCTGCGTGCTCTCCGCCGCGGTCTGCAACCTGGGCCTGTCCCAGATCATCAGCGTATCCGCGCCGGTTTTGATGGTCCTCTTCCCGGTCACCATCCTGATGATCGCGACGGTCTTTCTGCGCGGCGTCGTCCGCAGCACCCTGCCCTACCGGGCGGCGGCCGTCGTGACACTGGTGATCAGCCTCATGGACGTGCTGGGCAATCACTTTGGCATTGCGCCGCTGGCCGCTGCAAATGCCGCGCTGCCGCTGGCACAGTTCGGCTTCAGCTGGCTGCTGCCGGCCGCGGGCACGTTCCTGCTTTTGTTCCTGGTTACAAAAAACAAAACCGGCGCGAAGGAACTCTCCGCACCGGCCCCTGTGTATCCGGGGAAATGAACCGTACAAACAGAAGGTACAGCCGCCGCTATATCAAAACGTGAATCTTATTGCCGCGCCAATATCCTCTGCCTTCTCTAAGGTATTGATTTCTTCGCATATATGCGTTAACATCCTGTTTTCCTTCGGAGCGATCATATACGCACCATCTCCGACATATGATATTGCGTATTGAAGCAGCTGCGTTTCAAAACCACACTTCTGGAATCGTCCGTCTATGTAAAGGTTGTCGATCTCTTTTTCGGCTGCCGTGACGATTCCAACGGTTCGATTTCCGAATTGCAGGGAAAGCAGCCTCCCTCCCTGCTGAACAGAATCGTTGATCTTTTTGATGACCTCGGCTTCTTTCTTCGCAAAAATCAGATTATTTTCTTCCTTCGATACCCGGTAATTGTATTCTCCATATCTGACTTCATAGTGACAGATTTCACGAATCCGATCATCTATTCCTTCATGTTCTCCACAGACGACGTCTTTCCCCATTGCCGCAAGAAAATGTGAGTCGGGATTATACCACGGCTTATTGATCCCGAAGAAAATATTCACATGGTTCTCCTCATAAGGCATCGTATCCGTTGCTTCATTGCCGATCACCTGATACTTTCTGCGCTTAAAATAAAATAGATTGCTCTCACATGTAAAGCAGGAAAAAATCCCCGAAACATGAATCTTTGCGGGCTTCAGTTCCTGAAAGCATATCCCCTTCGGAACCGTGTCATATACGCCGTCAAATAATCGAAAACGTGCCCAATAGTCTTTCACTTCCGGAACAATCTCAGATGACCATCCAACCCTATGCTCAATAAGCTGCATCAGGATATATTTCCCGTTGCAGGCATGAAATTCGTCATCTGTCATGATCTTTTCCTGATTATTTATATATGGTTTCCCAATGGTCTGCAGTTGGATCGCAACCAGATCACCGTTTTCAAAGATGCGTTCCATGTGAACGTTAGGCTTGATCTTTTTTCTGGGAGGCATAGGGGAAAGCAGTTTTTCTCTGAATTCGGATAATATCTGCCGTCTCTTTTTTAGTGTCTTCTCCCCTTCCTCAGCCCAGATCTCCAAGCCAAAACCGGAGTCGATCATCTGAATCGCCTTTTCCCGGACCTCATCCGTAAGGATGCCTTTTTTCCACATGAAACCCGCAAGGGAGTATATGTAATTACACCATTCTTCCTCATCAGATTCGTCAAACATGTTGTCGCGGACAAAGCTGTCAATTTTTTGGACCGCTTCTACAGGGTCATATTTATAAAAAACAGCGGCGTATTCATATAACAGATCCTGCGCTGTATCATTGCCCGTTATACTGGTGCTCCAGGTTCCCATAGATCAACAGTTCCCTTCCTTGCCCTTATTCTTTCATATCACTGCCGAACCGCGTGATCACCGTTTTTGCCGCTGCCCGGCCGCTTACCCAAACAGCTCCGCCGCCTTTTTGGCGAAGCGCTCTCCGTAGATCTTTAACGTCTCCTCATAGTGCTCCATGCCGTTGTGGGGCTCCACGTTGCCGTTGACCGCCACGGGCCCGATGTGGATCACGGGCCGGCCACAGGCCGCGCCGCCGGAATAGCAGAGCATGCCGTACACCAGTTCGATCATCAGGATGGACTGCATGGCAAGCTCCGCGCCGCCGTGCGTGTACTGCTCCGTGGCAAAGGCGCCGCCCAGCTTGCCGGCCAGCCCCAATTTTCCGGCCTCCGCCTGCAGCCACACGCGCAGGTCCGGCGTCATGGCCGCGGCATACACCGGGCAGCCGATCACCACGCCTGCCGCGTCCTTTACGTAGTCCGCGTCGAGCTCGCCGATGTAATACGCGCGTGCCTCTACGCCGTCTATCCGTTCCATTCCCGCGGCGATCCACTCTGCCGCCTGTCTGGTATTTCCGCTTTTGGAATCATATAATACTGCTAATTTCATGGTTCTCCCTTCGCTTTGTCGCAGGGCGGCCGCCCTGTCCGTCTCTTTTTCTCTGTTTTCCGGCCCGCCGCTCAGTTTCCCGCCAGTTCCTCTCCGTCCAAAATCAGCGCAAAGGGCCAGTGCCGCTCCCGCAGGCACGCCAGTTTTTCCGCCGCCTCATCCCGCAGCATGCGAGGCTCGTCCGCCAGCGCGTACGGACGGAACAGTTGCTCATAGGCGTGCGTGCCCAGCCGGTGATACGGCAGGATCTCCAGCGCGGACACGTTCTTTAAGCCCGCGCAGAATTCCGCCGTTTTCTGCAGGTTCTCCGCATCGTCGTTGACGCCGCGGATCAGCGGCACGCGCACGCGGATCGCCCCCGGCGCGCAGACCGTATCCGCCCGCTGCAGATTCTCCAGAATGCCCGCGTTGCTCTGCCCCGTCCAGCGCCTGTGTTTTTCCTCGTCCATCAGCTTCACGTCCGCGAAAAAATGAGACAACAGCGGGATGATGCGCGCGGCGTTCTCCCACGGCCCGAACAGGTCCAGCTCCGCCGCCGTGTCGATGCCGCTGTCCAGGCACTCCTTTAGCAGTTCCTCCGCGAAATCCGTCCACAGCAGCACGTCGCCGCCGGAGAGCGTCACGCCGCCGCCGGAGTGAAAGTAGAACACCGCGTCCTTCTCGATCTCCCGCATCACCTGGCGCACGGTCATCTCGCGTCCGTACACGCGCATGGCGCCGTACAGACAGGCGTCCGCACAGGCCAGGCATTGGACGCACTTTGCGGGATCGCGCACCATGGCGCCGGTCTCCGGTGAGATGGAAAGCGCACCCCGTGGGCAGACCGCCAGGCACCTGCGGCAGCCGGTACAGCGTTCCTTTTTATAGTAGACCTCCCGGCAGGTGTTGTGGGACTCCGGGGTGGAACACCAGGCGCAGCGCAGCGGGCAGCCCTTGAAAAAGACCACCGTGCGCATGCCCTCGCCGTCCGATATGGAGGTGTGTTCGATCCGGAGGATCATCGCTTTTTTCATGGCGTCAGTCGATCTTCGAGTGGGAGCTGCGGGAGATGATATCATCCTGCACCTCGCCGCCCAGCTCGGTAAAGTAGGCCGTGTAGCCGGCCACGCGCACCAGCATGCCGTCGTGATCCTCCGGATGCACCTTGGCGTCGATCAGCGTCTCCGTGTCGATCACGTTGAACTGCGCGTGGAACACGTGCAGCGAGCACAGGCTCTTTAAGAAGTTCATCAGCTCGCGCGTGGAGTTGGGCCGCTCCCGGAAAGAGGTGTCCAGCTTCAGGTTGAGCAGCGTGCCCTGGTCAAAGCGCGCCTGCGGAATGAAAGCCGTGCTCTTTAAGACCGCGCCCATGCCCTCCGTGTCGGTGCCCTGGTTGGGGCTGATGCCGTCTGCCAGAGGCTTCCAGGCCCGTCTGCCGGACGGCAGCGCACCCACTTCCATGCCGAACGGCGTGTTGCCGGACACAGGCAGAATGCCGGACTGCATCTTGCCGAAACGGCTGGTAAAACTCTCCATGTAATCCGCCAGGAAACTGAACAGGTCCGCCGTCAGCTCGTTCACCTCATCGTCGTCGTTGCCGTACTTCGGCGCGTCGTCGCAGAGCTTTTTGATGCGGTCATAGCCCGCAAAGTCGGCGTCCAGCGCGGCCAGCAGCTCCTCCATGGTGGCGGTCTTGTCCTCGTAGACGATCTTCTTGACCGCGATCAGGCTGTTCACCACGTCGGCCACGCCGATTGCGTCGATGCCGTTGCCCAGGTTGTATTTGGCGCCGCCCGTGGCGTAGTCCATGCCCTTGTCGATGCAGTCCGCAAAGGTCATGGAGAGCACCGGGCAGGTCCGCTCCATGCAGATATCGTCATTCACGTGGCTGGACGCCACGCACATCTTCATCTCCCACATGATCTGCTCGCGCACCGCCTGCTCAAACTGCTCGTAGGTGGCAAAGGTGCGCGGATCGCCGGTCTGAATGGACGCCTGCACGCCGTACTTGCGGCTTTTGCCGTTTAAGAGCGCGTATTCCACGGCGGCGCCCAGGTTGTAGTCCGCGTAGGCGGTGTAGCAGCGCTGCTTGCCGGCCAGGTTGGTCTCCACGCAGCCGCAGGGGTTCCAGTCAAAGGCCTCCTTCATGGGGATGCCCTTGTTCATGATCATCTCAATGCCCACGTCGTCGTTGTGGAAGGCCGGGAAGCCCGTGCCGAGCTTGATCACCTCGGCCACTTTCTTTAAAAATCTGTCCGGATTTTTGGCCATGTTGTAGCGCACGGACAGGGACGGCTGATACAGCTGCACGTCCGCTGTGGCCTGCAGCATCATGTAGGATACGTCGTTTACGGCGTCCATGCCGCGGGAATCCACGCCGCCGCAGCACACGTTCTGGAACATGGGGTAGCCGGCGGAAAACTGCGCGGTCACCGCGTCCTGGAACAGGCACTGCTCGGAAAACTTCACCCACAGGCACTCCAAAAGCTCCTGCGCCTCGTCCGGCGTCAGGCGTCCCGCCGCCACGTCCGCCTTGTAGAACGGATACAGGTACTGGTCCAGACGGCCGGGGTTGTAGCTGGCCGCGTTCTGCTCCATGATCAGGCAGCACTGGTATAAAAACAGGCCCTGAATGGCCTCTCTAAAGGTGCGCGCGGGCTTGCGCGGCACCCACCTGCAGGTCTCGGCGATCTGCATAAGCTCCGCCTTTCTGGCCGCGTCCTCTGTAAGCCCTGCCAGCCGCTCCGCTTCGTCCGCGTAGCGGTCCGCCAGGTCGCAGATGCCCTCCGCGGCCAGACGTACGGCGCGCAGGTAGGTCATCTTCTCGTAATCGCCGGCCACGGTGATGTCCAGCGTGGCGTACACGCGGTCCACATGGGCCAGAATGCCCTCGATGCCGTCCTTGATGATGGTCTCATAACCGGCCGTGGTCTCGCCAAAGCCGCGCACCGCCTTGCGGTTGATGTACACCGCGCCGCAGTCGCGCAGGATCGCCGCCTCTTTGGGGCACTGCACCAGCCATTTCTCATAGGTGGAGCGGCCCTTCCAGTACGGGCGGATGATCTCTTCAAAGGCCTTGCGGTCTTCGTCCGTCAGATAAAACGGGTCGTAGGGGCGGGTGCTGATGGTGTCCAGCTCCTCCTCCAGCACGGACCAGCAGGTATCCACGGAGAGCAGGCCGCCGCGCTGCTTGCTGCCGGCGTTGCCGACGATCAGCTCGTCGTCCCAGATCTTCACGCTCTTTTCCCTGCACTGCTTGCGGAAGGCGTAGGCCTTCTGGATCACGTGCATCTCGCCCTCGCTCTCCTGAAAGCCTCTGGTGAGGATCACCGCGTCCTCCAGGTCCATCTCCGGCCGCGTGGCCAGCACGCGCGCTTTCAGCCGGTCGATGCGGTCCATAAACGGTTTTCTCTCTGCCTGCATGATTCTCCTCCTTTATCTGTAACCGATGAAGCGGTAAAGAGGTGAAGACGCGGGGACGGTCCTTCTGTCTTCATCAAAATGAAGACAGAAGGACCGTCCCCGCGTCTTCACCGTCCCCGCATCTTCATGATGATCCGCTCTCATTATACTGCCCGCAAAGCAAAAAGTCCTGCATAATCCTATGCAGAACCCGGACGATATTGACAAAGACGGCAGCGGTTCGCCCTGCTGCCGTCTTTTGCGTTTTCTGTTTTGACTGTTTCAGCGCTCTTTCACGTATCCGGCCAGCACCACGATCAGGATCATGTAGCATACGGTCTTGGGCAGCATCAGCATGACCAGCATCGGGACCAGCGGCGCCGCCACCGCCACGGGAATGTAGAACAGAAACGACAGGGCGATCAGCAGCCACACCGGGCGAAGCCGCGCGATCTGCGCGCGCTTTGTGTAATAGAGCCGGATGACGATCGCGCCGTGTGCCACAAACGGCAAATTGCGCAGAACGCCCCACAGCACGGAGCCTTCGTTCCGGAACCAGTGGTTCTGCGGCAGCAGGCACAGCAGGACGCGCAGTGCGACCAGCGCCCAGACGGTGCCGTATAACCGCCTGTCCGCCTGCTCCCCGTACGCCTCTGCCCACAGCCGGACCATCAGCAGATAAAACACCGTCATGGTGATGGACGTGACCAGCTTGCCAAAGCCCAGCCAGACCGTCAGGTCCGTCTCCAGAAAGTAATTGAGCACGCGCGGCACCAGATGGAAGGCGTCTCCCAGCCCCAAAATCAGGACCGCACTGCCCGCCAGGGTCCCCGCCCTGCCCTTTCGCATCTTAAGGATCCGGATGCCCATGACGACGGCAAACGCCAGATAGATGATATCAAAAGCGCTCTCTCCGTATTTCAAAACTCTATCCTCACGCCGGGCGCGCGCCGGGTTCCTCCGCCCGTCAGGCGGCGCGTCTTAGCCTTTTCGGTAGGCGGTCGGGGTGATCCCCGTCCGCTTTTTAAAACAGCGGGAAAAATAGCCGGTATCGCCAAAGCCCACCGCCGCGGCGATCTCCATGATGCTCTTGTCCGTCGCGGACAGAAGCTCCATCGCCCGAATCACCCGGTAGGTGTTCAGGTACTCGATGGGCGTCTCCCCGGACATCCGCTTAAAGCAGCGGCAGCACTCTCCCTCGCTCACGCCGGCTGCGGCCGCGATGTCGGCCAGCGACAGGCTCTCCCTGTAGTGTTCATGCACGAAGGACATCAGCGTGCGGATCCGCTCCTGCTTGCGCACGCCCTGTCTGGCGCGCTGTTCCTCGTCCAGATGCGTGATCATCGCGTACCAGAGCTGCGCCGCCAGAAGCGCCGCGCGGTATTCCGGATGGAACTGGCCAAACAGCCCCGCGGAGATCCGGTCAAAGCAGTCCTTCATCTCCCACAGAAGCGCCAGCGCATCCTTTTGCCAGGGCACGTCCGCCGTAAAGACCATCACCGGAAAGGCCGGATTTCCGGCAAAGGGCAGCACGTCGTCCTGCTCCATGCGGCTGCCCGGGAAAAAGCTGAGCAGCTTTTCCGGGAAATTGAAGCTCACGTAGCAGCCGTCGTCCGTCAGCTCCGCGGACATGTGCAGCACGTTCCGGTTCAGAAAGATGGCCTCGCCCTGCCGCAGCCGGTAGGGCACGCCGTTTGCCTGCATGGTCACGGCGCCGCTCACCACCAGCGTGAACTGCAGTTCCTCGTGCCAGTGCAGGTCCAGATAGCCGCGCCCCTGCGGCACGATCCCCGCCCGCGTGGTGGTGTACATCTGCGCCGGGAAGGCGGTATCTTCGTATTGATTGGTCTCGTGCAGGTCTTTTTGCATCATTGCCTCTTTATGATAGTGCCCCATGGGGGGATCCTTCGACTCCGTGCGCTGTGCGCACTGTGCTCAGGATGACAGACTCTCCCGCCATGGAAAGAGCGGCGGGGGCACGTGCCCTCCGCCGCTTCCTTTTGCGTTACAGATCCTTGCCGGTCAGCAGTTTGTAGCCGGTCAGATACTTTTCGATGGTCTTGTCCACGATCTCCTGCGGCAGCGTCCAGTCGTTGTCCGGATTGGCCTTCAGCCAGTCGCGCGCAAACTGCTTGTCAAAGGACGGCTGGCTCTTGCCGGGCTCGTAGCCCTCTGCCGGCCAGAAGCGGGAGCTGTCGGGCGTGAGCATCTCGTCGCCCAGCACCACTTCGCCGTTCTCGTCCAGGCCGAACTCAAACTTGGTGTCCGCAATGATGATGCCCTTGGTGAGCGCGTAGTCCGCGCAGGTCTTGTACAGCGTTAAGGACAGGTCGCGCAGCTTGGCGGCGTATTCCGCGCCCTTGCCCGGAAATCGCTTCTCCAGATAGTCCACGCTCTGCTCGTAGCTGATATTCTCGTCGTGGTCGCCGATCTCCGCCTTGGTGGAAGGGGTGTAGATGGGCTCCGGCAGCTTGGCGGATTCCAGCAGACCCTCCGGCAGGGTGATGCCGCACACGGTGCCGTTCTTCTTGTAGCTGGCCCAGCCGCTTCCGGTGATGTAGCCGCGCACGATGCACTCCACGGGCAGCATGGTCAGCTTTTTGCACATCATGCTGTTGCCCATAAACTGCGGCTGACGGAAGAACTCCGGCATGTCGTTGTTATCCACGGACACCATGTGGTTCGGAACGATGTCCTTCGTCATGTCAAACCAGAACTTGGACATCTGCGTCAGCACGGTGCCCTTCTTGGTGACCTGATTGTGCAGGATCACGTCAAAGCAGCTGATCCTGTCCGTCGCGACCATGATCAGCGTATCGCCGTTGTCGTAGATCTCGCGTACCTTGCCCTCTTTGATCGGTTTTAACTCTGTCATTTTGTACTCCTTTTATGGTTCTGTCCGTCGAAGGTCCGCCTGTTTATGCCGCGTCCGGGATGCCTTCCGTCTGCACGGCGTCTGTCCGGGGTCCGTCTCTGTTCAAAGTTTTCTATAGTATAAACGTTTTTTGCCGGCGTGGCAACGTTTCCGGCCTTTGATTTGCTTATATTTACAGGGTTTCCGCCGTCTTTTTGCGCTTCTTTTCGGCGTCTGTCCGGCATCTTCGCCAACGCGCGCCGGCAGTTGCCAACCGGCCGCATTCCCGCTAAAATAGAGCTGTGCGCACATGCCGGCCGGAACGCAGCCGCCTGCCCGCACAGCATTCCTACAGAGAAGGGAGAAACCATGATAAACCGTGAACGACTGCTTCAGAATTTTTTGGATTACGTACAGATCGACAGCGAGACCGGCCATGAACGCGAGATGAGCGAGCGCCTGGCCGCGGATCTGACCGCGATGGGTCTGGAGATCAAGACCTACGGCGTGCCCGGCTACGAGGGCAAAAACATCCTGGCCAAAGTCCCCGGCACGACCGGCGGCGAACCCATTCTTCTGAACGCGCACATGGACACCGTGGTGCCCGGAAAGGGCGTAAAACCCGTCATCAAAGACGGCGTGATCTACAGCGACGGCACCACCGTGCTGGGCGGCGACGACAAGTCCGGCATCTGCGCCATCTTAGAGACGGTCCGCTCCCTGAACGAGGACGGCACGCCGCACCGTCCGCTGGAACTCTTCTTCTCCGTTGGCGAGGAAAGCGGCCTAAACGGCGCCAAGGCCTTTGACGACTACGATGCGATCGACAGCAAGGTCGTGTTCGTCTGCGACGCAGGCGGCGCCCCCGGCAGCCTGGTGCTCTCCGCCCCGCACAGCGCCAAGATCACCGCCGTGATGCACGGCAAGAGCGCCCACGCCGGGCTGGAACCGCAGAACGGCATAAGCGCCATCCAGGTGATGGCAAAGGGCATCGCGAAGATGGATCTGCTGCGCGTCAATGATACGACCACCTGCAACATCGGCTCCATCCACACGGATTTCCCGACCAACATCGTGCCGGACCGCTGCGAGATCGCCGCGGAGGTGCGCAGCCAGACGCCGGAGGGCATGGAGGCGCAGGTGGCGCACATGGTGGGCTGCCTGCAGACCGCCGCGGACGAGGCTGGCGCCATGCTGGAGTGCAACGTGACCAAGTCCTACGCCGGCTACCTGCTGACCGAGGAAGATCCCTACATTCAGATGACAAAGCGCGCCGTGGAAAAGGCGGGGCTGCCCTGGCTGGCCACGCTGGGCGCCGGCGGTTCCGACGCCTGCGTGCTGGTAAGTCACGGCATCACGCCCGTGGTGCTGGGCACCGGCATGACCAAGGTCCACTCCACGCAGGAGAGCCTTGCGGTCCGGGATCTGGTGGACTTTGCGCGCCTGATCGAAGAGCTGGCCAAAGACTGACCGGCGTTGTCTGACGCATACATTTTACAAGGAGGGGCACCATGAAACCGATCATCCGACGTTCCCGGCTCCGCGCATTTTTTGCCGGCCTGCTAATCCTGTCCCTGCTGTTTTCCGCCTGTTCCGAAAGCACGGCCCCCGTACCCGGGGCGACGTCTGCCGCCGGGACGGAAACGGGCCCCGAAAAAACCGCTGCGGCGGACATTGAGGATACCGCCGCGGCAAACAGTACGGATACTGCCGCGACCGCAGGATCGACCGAACCGGACGTTCCGACCGAATCGGCCGCCGATACGTCCTCTGCCACGCCCGACGTTCCGACCGAGTCGGCCGCCGACGCGTCCCCTGCCGCCCCCGCCTTAACAGAGGGCACGCCGCTGTATCTTGCGCTGAGCGATGCGCGTCTGGAGAATATTCGGACCGCGCCGCCTGTCTCCGTTGCCGTGTCGATCGGCGGGAACGACGGCACCACCGCCGTCCAGACGGCAAATCAGGACGTGATCGGAACCTTAGTCAGCCGCTTTACGGAGATCACCGTCGGCGCGCAGACGGAAACCGTCACAGCGCCCGGCGACCGTTCCGTCCTCTTTGCCTGGGAAGACGGCAGCGCGACTGTCCTGCGCCTGGGCGAAGAAAACCTGGAGCTTCCGGACGGCGGCGGCACCCGCTTCTATGCGCTGGAAAACACGGCTGCCTTCTGGGACTACGCCGCCCGTCTTCCGGAGGCGCTGAACGACGAAGAGGAAGAATTCTCGCACGTGGTCTGCGATGAGCAGAAGTTTTCCACGAGCGCCTTCCCCGGCTCGTACGTGGACTGGGTCGACGGCGAGGGCCTGTACAT
>CACZPX010000223.1 GCA_902783095.1 uncultured Lachnospiraceae bacterium | reverse complement strand
GCGAAGGCATGGAGAAGCGCGAAGACAACTTCGCGGAAGAAGTTGCCAAGCAGGCCGGCTTACAGTAAGCCGTCTTTACACACAAAATACCAAAGCCGCGGATTCGCTCCGCGGCTGTTTTCTTACTTTATGGCATGTGGCAAAAACACATTCGACCGACTTTGCAAACCTCCCTGTTTATGTTATAGTTAAGACAATTCATTTATATTCACGGAGGCTGACCATGAGATTGCTGCAAAGGTCCCTGTTATGTGCGTTTCTGCTTGTCTTCTTTCTTCTTCCGGCAGCCGGCAGCCAGACTGCTCTGGCGGATCAGAGCGGCGGCATCAACTGCACCATGTCTTCGGACTATACCGATGTCACCTTCTCCGCTCCGGCGGAGAACCTTGACGGAGATGCTTTTTTTACCCTCTACGCCGGCGAGGACCAGGTAACCTTTCCTGCTTCTGCTGTTTCCTATGACAGTTCCTGGAAGGCAACCGGAACATTTCCTGCAGAGTATTACGACAGCGTACTGCGCGTTACGCTGACCGTCAACGGTACGGAAACAGCGGAACGCAGCCTGACCGTGCCGGCCCTTTCTGTCGGCAGTACCCCCCTTCCGGGCCTGTCTCTGTCTCTGTACGGAACGGATCGTCTCCTGTCCCCCCAGAGCGCCGGCTCATACGACTATTTCTTCCTACCCTCCGGCACAGACCTCTCCGCGCTCCAGATCCGCTATGACACCGCTGTCGCCATGGACGTCTCCTGGCGCTTTGCGGCAGGGGGATCGACGCGGCATGCGCTGGCATCCGGCGATACGGCAGACCTCTCCGCGCCGGACGGTTTTACGGACTGTGACGCGCTCTTTATCACCTTTGACTATACCATGGGCAGTACGGCCTGCAGCTATACCGTCGGCCTGATGCGAAGCGCCAATCTTCATTCTGTCTTTTTTGACAGCAATGACCCCGATGCCAAAGGCCGTGCCTATATCGAGGGCGATCCGGACCATGAACGGAAGGCGACCGGCCTGTTCTCTCTTTACGACAGAAACCTCACGCTGACCTATTCCGGTTCGGATACGCAGATCAAAGGGCGCGGCAATACTACCTGGGGAGCCGCAAAAAAGCCCTATCAGATCAAATTGAACAAGAAAGCTGATCTTCTGGACCCGGAAAGCGGGATCCAGAAGGCAAAAAAATGGATCCTTCTTTCCAATCCCTTTGATCTGACACAGCTGCACAACGCCATTGCCTTTGATATGGCCTACGCACTGGGCATGGAGACCGCCCCGCAGGGTTTCTCCGTGGATTTCTATTACGACGGCGAATACCGCGGCTCCTATTATCTGTGCGAAAAAAACGAGATCGGTGAAGGACGGATCGACATCCACAATCTGGAGAATGATATCGAGGATGCCAATCCGGACGTTGACCTTGATTCGCTCCCGTCCGAGAACGGCACGAACGCCAACGGGAACGAGATCCGGTACGTGACCGGTCTGAACGATCCGGAGGACATCAGCGGCGGTTATCTGCTGGAGCTGGACTACGTCTTCGGAAAATATGAAAAGAATTATTTTGCGACCAACGTCTCCTTTACCGTTTCCAAGGAGCCGGAGTATCTCTCTAAAAACGCCGCCGAGTATATCAGCACCTATATGGACGAAGTCATCACGTGCATCCACAGCGGCGGAATCAACAAAGAGACCGGAAAGACCCTGTTCGACTATATCGACCGTGATTCTCTCGTGCGCTATTTTCTGGCGCAGGAATGGCCGCGGAACAATGATTTCTTCACCTCCTCCACTTTCTTTTACAAGGACCGCGGCGAAGATCTGCTGTTTGCCGGGCCGATCTGGGACTGCGACGCGGCGTTTGGTACACGCTCCGGCTCGGACGATATCCGTGGATGGAACGAAGCCGGTCTGATCCGTTTCCTCTTTAAGAACGGTGCTTTTCTGGAAGCACTGGCACAGGAATACAACGCTTCCATGAAGGACATTCTCTTTACACAGCTGTTCGGTGAAACCGGCGGATCCGAACTTCGCCCGCTGTCGGCGTATATCGCGGAGATCGCCCCTTCCGTCTGCATGAACGACACCGTATGGGGGCACAGCATCAATGACGACGTCTTCTTCTCGCAGGACGTCGCCTGGCAGGAATTCAGCCATCTGTATGACTGGACCTATGCAAGATCCCTGTGGCTGGATGAAGTCTGCACCACACTCCCCGTCATCACCGAGCAGCCTGTTTCCGTTACGGCAAACCGGGGCGACGCCGTCCGGTTTACCGTTTCCGCGCAGACGTCAAAACCGGTCGTCTATCAGTGGCAATATCAGACCGAAGAGACCGGCGATTGGATCAACGTACTGAACAGCGAAGGCAAAAAGGCCTCCTATTCCTTTAAATACACCGCAAAAAGCGGCATCCGTTACCGCTGCAGCATCACAAATACGGCGGGGACCGTCTACAGTGAAACCGTAACTCTTACTGAACCGGACCAGCCTTCAGCACCGGCCGGCTTGCCGTTCCTCGATGTTCCGGATTCGGCTTCTTATTATAAGGCTCTGACCTGGGCCTTCGAAAACGGTATTGTAAAAGGGACCGACGACTCGCATTTTACGCCGAACGGCAGCTGCACCCGCGGAGAATTCTGCACCATGCTCTGGCGCTTGAAGGGCAAGCCATCCATCGAAGGAATGTCCAATCCCTTTGCTGACGTGACGCCCGGAAAGGGACACGGCACGGCCATCGTCTGGTGCTACAACCGGAAGATCATCACGGGCATGACCGATGCTTCCGGCACACGCGTGTTCCGGTCCTCCGGAAAGATCAGCCGCACCAATATGATCGTGATGCTGTACAAGATGGCCAAAGCCGATTACGGGAAAGAGGCCGTGGCCACTGCCTATGAGGGAAGTCCCTACAAGGACATCAAGGCGTCCAACAAAAACCTCCCCGCTTACCAATGGGCCTATGTCAACAAGATCAGTCGGCCGTCCAACGGCAGATTTGCGCCTTCCGCCAACTGCCTGCGCTGGCAGCTTGTGACCTTCCTGTACCGGTACAACAACGCCTACAGCATAATCCCGTAAAGGAGATACTGCCATGAGAGCCTTCCGCCCAACCACCACGATCATCTTTGTCGGGCTGCTCTTCTGCCTGGTTTTTCTGCCCGTCACAGCAAAGGCCGAGGAAGCTGTCACTTGCTCCATGTCTTCCGACTATACTGCGCTGACGCTTTCCGCCCCTGCATCCGAGGAGGATGCAGGCGAGGCCGTCTTTACCGTTGACGACGGATCGTCCGTGCTGTCCTGGCCGGCTACCCGTACCTATGACGGATTGTGGATGACAACGGAAAAGCTCCCGGACGAACTCTTCGACACGGAATTGCAGATACACTTGACAGCAGGCAGTCAAATGATCGCCGCTGCATCTGTATGCATTCCACGGCTCGACGTCGGCACAACGCCTCTTCCCGGGCTTGCCGTTCACCTGAATGACGGACTGCTCACGCTCCGACCGCAGGAAGCCGGTGCGCTGCCCTATTTCTTTCTTCCTTCCGGCACCGATCTTTCCGCGCTGGTCTTTTCCTTTGACGATACGGTTTCTGACGTGACCATCTGTCCTGGACCGGGCGGAACGCCGCAGCCCCTTGCAGACGGTTCTGCTGTCGATCTGACAGTTGTCCCGGACGGATTTACCGCCTGCGATGCGTTGTTCTTAACCTTTTCTTTTATGCAGGACGGTTCTCAGAATTCCTATACCGTCGGGCTTATGTGCAGTGCCAATCTGCACGCGGTCTTCTTTACCAGCGATGATCCGGACGAAAAGGGCCGTCTCTATATTGACGGCAGCGAGGATCACTCTGCCAAAGCCAACGGTACGTTTGATCTCTATGACAGCGCTCTGTCCAGACTGTACAGCGGCGCAAAAACACAGATCAAGGGCCGTGGCAACACCACCTGGATTCCGGACAAAAAGCCCTATCAGATCAAACTTGACAAGAAGGCAGATCTTCTGGATCCCGTGGGCGGGTCACAGAAGGCCAAAAAGTGGATCCTCCTTGCAAATTACTACGATCCGACGCTTCTGCACAACGCAGTCGCCTTTGATCTGGCCTATACATCCGGACTGACGGCGACACCGCAGGGATACTTTGTCGATTTCTACTATGACGGGGAATACCGCGGGAATTATTATCTCTGCTAGAAGAACGAGATTGGTGAAAGCCGCGTAGATATCCATAATCTGGAAGATGACATAGAGGACGCCAATCCAGATGTGGATCTGGAATCCCTCCCCACCGTGGAAGATCTGAATGACAATCACCGCTACATCCGATATGTGGAGGGACTCAACGACCCGGAAGACATCACCGGCGGCTATCTGCTGGAATTGGACAAGATTTTTTCCGACACAGAACCGAGCTGTTTCCATTCCTTCAGTGCGACCGTTGTCTGCAAACAGCCGGAGTTCCTTTCGCGAAACGCCATCTCTTATATCAGTCTTTTTTTCGACGAGGCGCAGACCTGCATGCGAAAAAACGGCAGGAATCCGGATACCGGAAAGACGCTGTTTGAATACTTTGACCGCAATTCCCTTGTCAACGAATACCTGATACAGCAATGGATTCTGAACAATGACTACTTTGTTTCCTCCACCTTTTTCTACAAACCCGCCGACGAAGATCTCCTCTATTCCGGTCCTCTATGGGACTGCGATGCCTCCTTCGGGACCCTGATCGGGCTGGATGATCCACATGAATGGAACCGCAACAGCATCAGCAAATACTTTGTGAAAAGCGCGGCCTTCCAGACCGCTGTCACGGAGATCTATGCCGCCTCGTTCCGATCGCTGTTGACAGACGGCCTGTTCGGAGACGGCACGGGATCAGCCATTCGGCCGTTTACTGCCTTTATCCGTGAAATCACGCCGTCTGCCCTGATGAACGATACCCTGTGGCCGCGAAGGACCGATTCACGTCTGTTTACGTCAAAGCCGTATACTTGGCAGAATTTTAACGATATGCTGGTCTGGGCGGCTGAACGCACGGCCTGGATGGACGGTGTGCTCACTTCCGCTCCGGTCATCACAAAACAGCCTGCTGACGTGACCGTAGCAACCGGGACAAAAAGCCGCCTTCACCGTAGAACTGGAAAGCGATGAACTGGCAATCTTCTGCTGGCAAACCCGTCTCTCAGAAAACGAAGAATGGGCCGATATGAGCACATCCAAAGGAGGCGCTGCGTCCTGCCGCATTACCGCTTCTAAGTCGACAGACGGTCTGCAGCTTCGCTGCAGGATCACCAACGCCGGCGGCACCGTCTATACGGAGCCTGTCATGCTGCGCGTTTTCCCGTTCCTCGACGTTCCGGAGACGGCAACTTACCGGAAAGCTCTGACCTGGGCCTATGAAAACGGTATTGTAAAAGGTACCGACGACTCGCATTTTACACCCAATGGCAGCTGCACCCGCGGAGAATTCTGCACCATGCTCTGGCGCCTGAATGGCAGACCCTCCATTGAGGGAATGGTCAATCCCTTTGCGGACGTGACCCCCGGCAAGGGACACGGTACGGCCATCGTCTGGTGCTACAATCGGAAGATCATCACCGGAATGACCGACACTTCCGGCATGCGTGTGTTCCGGTCCTCCGGAAAGATCAGCCGCACCAATATGATCGTGATGTTGTACATGATGCAAAGCCGATTACGGGAAAGAGACCGTGGCCACTGCCTACGAGGGCAGCCCCTACAAGGACGTCAAGGCATCCAACAGGAACCTGCCCGCTTACCAATGGGCTTATGTCAACAAGATCAGCCGACCGTCCGACGGCAGATTTGCGCCCTCCGCCAACTGCCTGCGCTGGCAGCTTGTGACCTTCCTGTACCGGTACAACAACATGTACCGCATGATTCCCTGAGCAAACAGATGAGCCGGTACCGCAAAAAAGGCGATGCCCCCTGTCTGTAACAGGACGCAGGCACCGCCTTTTTCCGGTCATTTTATGGTATTTCGTTCAATTTCCGCCGGTTTGTCCAGCTGCAGGACATCCGGCTTTCTTACTTCCCCTGTCTCTTCCGCAGGTCCTGTATCATCTTCCACAGGCTCTCCGCAGAGTTGAAATTCTGCGGGATCACTTCCGCCGTGGTGATCTTTACGTCAAAGGCCTCGCTGATCTCGCTTACGATGGACAGAATATCGAACGACGAGAGGACCTTGTCGTCCACCAGCGCCTTTTCCGTCTCAAAATCCACTTCCGGGCAGATCTCTTCCAGGATCTCCATCAGTTCTTCCATTGTTTCTCTTCTCTCCTTTCTTTCCCGCGCGGCATTTTCCGTGCCGCATTCGCGGACATGCTGCGCCGTCAGCTCTTTCTGCGGACAGCCATCTCTTCTTTCAGTGTCCTGCGGTCCACCTTGCCGTTCTTGTTGAGCGGCAGCGCGTCCAGCTGGCGGAACACGTTGGGGATCATATAGTCCGGCAGATGCGCCGCGGCGGCCTCCGCCAGGTCCTTTTTGTCGATCTCACCCATATAAAAGCACCAGATCCTGTGGCGCTCTTCCTGATACAGACAGCAGCTCTTCCTGATCTGAGGCACCTTTTCCAGCGCGGCCTCGATCTCTCCCAGCTCGATCCGGTGTCCCAGATGCTTGATCTGAAAATCCTTGCGGGAGGCAAAGCAGAGCTCGCCCCGCTCGTTGTAATAACCCAGATCGCCCGTTCGGTAGACCGGCTCCAGGTAGCAGGGGTTCAGCGGGTTCTGCACAAAGGCCTTTGCCGTCTGTTCGGGATTGTTATAGTAGCCGAGCCCCAGCGCCGTGCCGCTTACGACGATCTCCCCTTCCGTTCCGGGTCCGGTCACCTCGCGGTCCTGATCGTCCAGCAAAAACACCGTCTCGTTAGGGAAGGCGCTGCCGATGGGGATCACGTCGCCCACGGCAAAGGCCCGGTCGATGATGTAATAGGTGCAGTTGCAGGTGATCTCCGTAGGCCCGTACAGATTCACGAACATGGCGTCCGGATAGGCCTCCCGCCAGTAGTTCAAGTGCCGCACCGGCATGGTCTCGCCGGAGAACATCACGCGGCGGATGCAGGCGGGCCGGCGGTAGGCAAAGCCGTCCAGCGTGGAGACGATGGTCAGCGCGGACACCGCCCAAGTGAGGCTCGTGACCCGCTTCTCGTCCAGATAGTCCAGCAGGTTGTTGGGTACGGAAAAATACGGCCGCGGGATCAGCTGCACGGTCGCGCCGGTGCGCAGTCCGCTGTAGATGTCCTTTACCGAAACGTCAAAATCCCAGGGCGCCTGATTGCCCAGGATATCGTCGTTTGTGATGCCGAAGATCTCCGTAAAGCAGTCGATGAAATCGATGGTGGACCGGTGGCTGATCACCACCCCCTTGGGCACGCCCGTGGAGCCGGAGGTAAACAGCACGTACAGCGGGTCCACGTCCTTCTGCTGCGCCGCGATCCGCGCCAGCAGCGCGTCGTCTGCCGGCCCGTGTCCGGGCTCGTCCGCAAGGAAACGCCGGCCTGCAAACTGCAGGCGCGCCGCCTTTTCGGCGTGCTCCGGCGTCGTGATCAGCACGGGGGCCTGCAGCGTCTCCAGCGTGCGGTTTAAGCGCTCTTCCGGCTGTGCGGCATCCATCATCACGTAAAAGCCGCCCGCGTACACCACGCCCATCATCAGTTCGATGGTCCGCAGGCTCTTTTCCATGAGCAGGGCGACCGGCCTGCGCAGACACCCGCAGGCCGCCAGGTCCGAGCCCACACGGCGCGCGGCATCCCGCAGCTGCGCAAAGGTGATATGTCCCGTCTCGTCCGCAAAAGCCGCCTTGTCAGGCAGGCGCGCGGCGCTCTGTTCCAGATATTCCAGTACGCTCTTCATCCGACCGCATCTCCCTCTTCTTCGTAATACCGTTCAAACACGGCGTCCTCGTCCTCCAGCACCCTTCCCAGCAGGTCGGAGAAGGCCTGCGCCGCGGCTCCGTTCATATGGCCGTCCAGATCGGTAAAGCTCTCGATCCCGTGCGCGGCCAGCGGATAATACCGGTCATTGTTAAAATCGATGAAACGCACGTTGCGCGCGTCAAAAAAGTCCTGAAACCAGGTGCCCAGCGCCTCGTAGCCTTCGTAGAAGGCCGTCAGCGTATCCGCGGGCAGCGGCGTGGTCACCGCCACGAATTCGATGCCGTTTTCCCGGCACAGCGTGATCAGCCGGTCCAGGTACTCCATGTTTTCCGGCACGATATCGGCGGGGAACATCTCGTGCAGGCCGCTTAACGTAAAGGTGTCCGGGTCTGTGGGGAAACGCTCCAGCCAGCCGTTTTCATGATAGGCCTGCGTTTCGGAGCGGAAGATCTCCGCCGAATAGTCCCGGTTCCACTTGCGGGACACCGTCTCCCCCATATGCTTCAGCTCGTAGGACAGCGGATACTCGTACCAGGGAAAGAACATGGT
>CACZPX010000222.1 GCA_902783095.1 uncultured Lachnospiraceae bacterium | reverse complement strand
TAGTACACCGTGCCGTCTTCCTTGAAATAGTCCGTCAGGTAGGTCTTCATCTCGTCGATCGTGCCGTAGGCCGTGATGTAGTACTTCTGGTTGGCCGTCCACACGCGGTTGTCCACGCCGTAATCCGCGACCTGCAGCACGCTGTCGATGTTCTCCACGTACTGCGCGCCCTGCGCATCCTGCAGCAGCGTGTTGAAGCCGAACCATTCGTAGAAGATCATCGGGCCGTCGTCCGTGGAAACGTAGACGTTGTAAACCAGGATCACCTGGCTGGGTACGGAATTGTAGTCGGGGTCAAAGTCCTCGTCCGCGATAAAGGCGTAGCCGATGCAGGACATATCCTCCAGCTTGGCCGCCTCGATCCAGCCCGCAGCCTGCTCCTTCTGCAGCTGCTGCGCGCGGGCGTTCAGCGACTCGAGCACCTGCTGCGATACCTGCGCGCCGTCCAGGATATAGGCGCCCTCGCTGGTCACGGTATAGGTCTTCTCGGTCACGGACGGGGCATAGCCCATCTCGCGCAGATACTCCTCATTGCAGGTGGCCGTCACGGTCACGGTATCGCCCGCGGAAAGCTTCGCGTCCTTATCGAGCGCGTAGTCCACATAATAGTAGATATCGTCGAATTTGGTGCGCTCCCAGCTGGCCTTCACAAAGGGATCCATGCCGGTAAATTTCACCTCGATCGCCTCGAACGGGTCGAACGCCTGCACCTCGGCCAGGCCCTCCACCGTGAATTCCTTCTCGTGATCGGTGATATTGATGTTCAGATCTTCCGGGATCTCGGCCGGCAGATCGATCGTGACCTTGACCTTGTCTCCGTTCTTTAACTCCGTCTTCTGGGAGATATCCGCATACAGCTGGGAGGTAAAGACCGATGCCTGCGCAGCGGCCTTCGCGTACTTGGTGCCGGTCTGGTCCTTGCTCTCGCCGTAGCCCATCGCCGTCAGGATGTCCTTCTGCAGCGTCTCATAATCCAGATAGGCGTTGATCTCGCCGTAGCCGTCCACGCCGGTAAACTCCGCGCTGATGTAATTGCTGAGCGCGATGTCCGTCTTGGTGTTGCGCAGGAAGAACCACCACACCGCCGCGCCGGCAAGCGCCAGGACCACCACGCTGAGGGTGATGATCAGCGGGGCCTTGGACTTTTTGCCGCCGGACTGTTTGGCCGCCTTGGTCTTCTTTCCGGGCTGCGGCGTCTGCCCGTAGGCGGCGTTCGGATCGTAGCCCTGCTGCATCTGCCCGTACTGCTGCTGCCCGTAAGCGGCGTTGGGATCGTACCCGCCGAACTGGCCCGCGTTGGGGTCGTAGCCCTGCTGCCCGTAAGCGGCGTTCGGGTCGTAAGCCTGGCCGCCGTAGTACTGCTGGCCCGCACCCTGGTCATAACCCTGCTGCATCTGCCCGTACTGCTGCTGCCCGTAAGCGGCGTTGGGGTCGTACCCGCCGTACTGGCCCGCGTTGGGATCATAGCCCTGCTGCACAAAGCCATAGCCCATCGCGGCCGCACCGGCCGCCTGCGCGGCGTTCTGCGCCGTCTGATCCGGCTGCCAGGCGTTCGGATCATAGGCCTGCTGCGCGTAGGGCTGCGCGGTCTGCTGCGCCTCCTGCGTCCAGGGATCATAAGCCTGCACAGGCTGCGCCTCCGCCGCAAAGGCCGGCTGATCCATCACGGAAGCCTCCTGATTCTGCACGGCCTGCTGTTCAAAGTTTTCTATGGCCTCCTGCTCCGTACCGGGGACTTCCGGTACGTCCGGAACGTCCTGCTTTGCGGCCGCTTCCTGCGGTCTGCGGGCGGGCTCCCACTCCAGGCCGGCCATCGGTTCCAGCGGCTTGGGCGTCCACGGATCGGGCACCGCCGCCGTATCCGGCGTGTTCACGTGATGATACAGCTGTGTGGCGGAGGGATCGGTGGCCTCGTCTACCGTACCGCCGCGCAGGGTGGACCAGTCCGCGGCCGGCGGATTCTCCGGCCTGTTCCAGGGCTCTTCCGCCCCCTGGTCCGGCTGCTTCCACTCCGGTGCGGCACCGATGGGCTCCAGCGCGCGCCAGGGCTCGCGCTCCGGCTGTTCCTGCTCGCGCCAGGGCTCTTCCGCTCCCTGGTCCGGCTGCTTCCATTCCGGGACGGCGCCGATGGGCTCTACCGCACGCCAGGGCTCGCGCTCCGGCTGTTCCGGGACCATCCAGTCCTCTTTGGCCTGCTCTTTTGCCTGTGCCAGCGCGTCCGCCGCCTCGTCGGCGGTCTGCGCGGCCGTATCTTCCTGCGGCGTCACCGGAGCTTCGTAGGCAAAGCTTTCCGGCGCTGCGGAGGGTATTCCTTCATCCTGCTGTACGCGTGCGCCGCACTGCGTGCAGAACAGGGCGTCTTCTTCCAGTCTGGAACCGCAATTGGTACAAAACATCTCTCCCGTCCTCCTCTATGCTTATCTCTTCTTGAATTCTTCGCCTTCCGTATAGTGATACGGCGGATCCAGCTTGGGCAGATCCGAAGCCAGGTAGTCTGCTGCCAGCTTTGCCGTGACGGCCGCCCCTTTGGCCAGCACGCTCTCATCGCTGTCATAACGGTCGTTGTGGTTGGTCTCCGTATGCGCCTCATCCAGACTGCCCACAAAGCCGAAGGCGCCCGGGATGCGGTCCAGGTAGTATACGAAATCTTCGCTGATCATCAGCTTTTCGCGGTCCTGCAAATGTTCCGCGCCGAGCATCTCGACCACCGCATTGCGGCCGATGTTCACAAAGGCCTCGCTCTTATTGATCACCGCGCCGATCTGCGGCGTAAAGGTCACTTTCGCCCTGGCGCCGTAGGCCTCCGCCGTCTTTTCCGCCACCGCGTGGATGCGCTCTTCCAGCTTGTAGGAGTCCGCCTCCGAATGCGCGCGTACGGTGCCGTCCATCACCACCTTGTTGGCGATGATGTTGAAGCGCTGGCCGCCCTCTATGGTCCCGATGGTCACCGTGGCCGGCGCGACCGGGTTGATGTTGCGGGATACGATGGTCTGCAGGTTCATGATGATGGCCGCCGCCGCCACGATAGCGTCCACGCCCGCGCTGGGCGTACTGCCGTGGCAGGAGACGCCCTCCACCTCGATGTTCAGCCGTGCGGAACTCGCCATGCGCGCGCCCATCTGGATGTTCATGCTGCCGGCGTCGCACATGTCGGAGATGTGGTGTCCGTAGATGGCGTCCGCGCCGTCTAAAATGCCCTGTTTGATGACCGCCACGGCGCCTTTGGCCAGCTCCTCAGAGGGCTGGAACAGAAAACGTACCGTGCCCTGCAGCTCGTCCTTTACCGCGGTGAGGATCTTCGCCGCGCCCAGCAGCATGGACATGTGCGTATCATGGCCGCAGGCGTGCATGCAGCCCACGTTCTCCGAGGCAAAGGGCAGGCCCGTCTTTTCCAGCACCGGCAGCGCGTCGATGTCGCTGCGCAGCACCAGGACCTTGTGATCCGGGGCGGCCTTTCCGCCCGTCAGCTCCGCGTAGCAGCCCTCCACGCCTTCAAAGCGGTGCACGGCAAGCCCCATGCCCTCCAGCTCCGCGACGATGTGGTTGGTGGTCTCCACCTCATGCTCGGACAGTTCCGGATGACGGTGGAACCATCTCCGCTGCTCGATGATGTAACTCTCATATTGTTTGGAAAGTGCCTTGATATCCATCTGCTGTCTCCTTGTCGATGCAGGAATAATTAATCTTTCTAATTATAGTTTTTCCTTAATTTACTGTCAACATTGACATCCTTCGTTTTGCTTTTTATTATTCATAAAGAGGGGACGGTCCGCGGTACGTGCGCTGCGGTTTCGCATCTTGTTCACGGCGCGTCCGCCCGCCGCTCAATCATCTGCAAAAAACGGAGGACCCACATGATCACCAGACAGGAAGTATCCGCTGTAATCGAAGAAGTATTTCAGGACGTCATAGCGTTCCGCAGGGACCTGCACATGCATCCCGAACTTTCCGGGCAGGAGGAGCGCACCAGCGCGCGCATTCAGGAGGAACTCTCCAAACTGGACATCCCCTTTGGGACCAACTGGCAGCGCGCCGTATTCGGAACGCTTGCCGGCACCGGCCCCGCGCCCACGGGCAAGTACACCGGCGTGGGCATCCGCGCGGACTTTGACGCCCTGCCCATCACCGAGGAAACCGGCCTGCCCTACGCGAGCCAAAATACCGGCGTGATGCACGCCTGCGGCCACGACGTGCACACCGCCACGCTGCTGGGTTCCGCCATGGTCTTAAAGCGTTTTGCAAACCGTTTCGGCGGCGCGGTGAAGTTCCTGTTCCAGCCCAGTGAGGAAAAGGAAGGCGGCGCCAAAAACATGATCGACGCCGGCTGCATGGAGAATCCGCCCGTCAACGCGGTGCTTGGCCTGCACATCCACGCGGGACTGCAGTCCGGCGACCTGCAGTTTTGCCCCGGCCCCATGAACGCCGCCACCTGCACGCTCTACATTGACGTGGAAGGCGTGGGCTGCCACGGCGCCCATCCGGATACCGGCATCGACACCATCGTCGTCGCCTCCCACATCGTCACCGCGCTGCAGGCCATCACGGCCCGCAACCTGGCGCCCACCACGCCCGGCATCGTGACCATCGGCTCCTTCCACGCCGGCACCAAGAGCAACATCATCCCCGGCACCGCCCGTCTGGAAGGCACCCTGCGCGCCATGACCACCGACGTGATGGACCTCTTAAAGGAGCGCGTAAAACTCACTGTGGAGAACGTAGCCGCCGCCTTTGGCGCAAAGGCTACCGTCACCCTGGAGGACGGCTGCCCCTGCCTGGTGAACGATCCCGCGCTGACGGAAGTCTTTATGGATTATGCCGGCGAACTCTTCGGCACGGAGCACATCCACCGCATGCCCGTTCCGAGCCTTGGCGGCGATGACTTTGCCTACTTTACCCAGTACTGCGACGGCGTGTACTTCGGCCTGGGCGTGACCACCGGGAACGAGGGCTGCGAGCAGAAGCTGCACAGCGAGTTCTTATGCCCCGACGAGGAGGCCATGAAAAACGGCATCCTGATGGAGGTCATGACCGCCTTAAAGCTGCTGGGCGCGGCGGAGTGAGCGGACGCTTTCGGGGTCGTGTTTTACGCCTGCAAACTACGCCTGCAAACATTTCATATGACACAAAGAGGCGCAGCCTGATGCCCGATTGAATAATGGATAATTCAAAAACTATTATTTGAACCGTCTTAAAGCAGGTAAAACAAACGGCCACACATAAGTATTTCTACTTCTGTGTGGTCGCTTTCCTGTAATTTGGTAATACTTGGCAGAGACTCTTATCAAATAGAATACTTTAAATAAGCATCGCACGACACTATTTTTATGTCATCATGGTTGTAATTAATCGAGAGCTTATCAAGTTTTTCCTTTAGACAATTCTTTCCAACAACAGGTTTTTCATTTCTATTCTTGGCTTCCAAGAAAACTAATTGACCAGTTTTTCTCATAGGATGAATAATAAGACCATCAAATTCACATAGCTTACGTCCCACGATATCCTTCCGATATACAAGAATGCTTGCGGGAATTGTAATACTTGTATCGTTTATAGAATCAGTAACCAGATGACTAAACAGAAATTCGACTTCGTGATTCTCATCCTCTGTTCCCACAGTATGATGCAACAATTTTTTCAACTCCTTCACACGTGCGTTTTTGCCACGAGTACATATAACACACTTATCCCTATCTATAGTGGGTTTTATCACAACAGGGTTTTCATCAAACAAATAGAACAAGAAAAACTTTGCGCAAAGAATATACCTTACATCAGTTGAACTGATATCTGTTATTCTGCGCAGATATTTTATAGCGCATTTCACAGTTTTGAATGCAGCATATCTTTTTGTTGCCAAATCGCAGTTCTTTTTTATTGATACCAAAATGGTTTGCTCACCTGAATGTCTGTCATAATATCCCACACGAGTATTATTGATCCTTTCTAAATCCGAAAGCAACGCCTCAGATAAAAAGCGATGATCTCCTGAAAAAGTGAGCTTCAATATCTGGGTTTGCACATAATCCCTCTTGTGAGGATGTGTTTGATTCAAAACGCTACTTTTGTCAGAAAATAGATCGGTATAATAATCCTTGTTCGTGTAATCCGAATTTTTTGTTATTAAAGAAACCATTCTTCTTGATATTTTATAGTAGCAGATAGCATTTGCATTCTCATTGTAAACAGTATCATCAAGTAATTTCGTGGTAGACTTAACCAAATGATGCGATGATTGATTATTGTTATACTCTGATAATAGTTCCTGTAATAACAGCATCATTGCTTTTTCATTACAAAGATCTATCATTAATGGTGTATCAGCTATTTGCAGATCATACGCCATATAAGATACTGTTCTCACATTCCTAAAAATTGAAAATGCATATTTTAGTTTACCGTCTTCAGAGAGAAAGGATTCATTTATATAAGCATATAGTATTTCCAAGGCTAAGGATACTGATTGCTTCGCTTGGTCACACTGCTCCAAAATTAGTATTGAATTCAACAAATGTAATCTTTGATAGTTCTTGCTGCGTAGTATGTTCTGTGCTGTCTCATGAAAGCGATCACTTGTAGATGCGTCTACAACCATATCAAAGAATTCATGGTCCTCTGATGCCAACATAATGACAGCTCGCGATGCAGTAAATGTATTATAAAAATGACCGATGTTATAAACAATTGTAAGCAACTGAAGGATATCTCCAATTGATGGTTTGTCCTTCTTCGTGTACTTATAATCATTTTGGAACTCTTTTGCTGCGACATAATTGTTATAGGTCCATTTCAAATGTCCTTGCAATTGTTTCTTTATCATCTGGTGAAGGTACAATTGAAGCATAATATAGTCATATCGCGTTTTTGCTAATCCTTTTGCCACCTTGATAACACCAAGCTGAGGGATTTCCTTTACACGTCTGATGATTCCGATACGTTCGAGTTCTTCATATAACTCTGTAGCATAAGGATATATATCTATCTCAACTTTCAGATTGTGCTTGCGTGACCTTTGCTTTGGAAGCAAATCATGCGTTATTGTCCCCATTTGTTAGATACCTCCTTATGCTTCCACCCTATATCGCGTGTAAACACATTCATAAATGCGCTGGCGGTATTCAGAAATATTAATTTCGTCATAGCACTCCGGCAGCTCAGCCCACAGCGTGTCACGAATCAGATTAAATACAGCAGCGTTCGTTTCCTGCTTATCGGTCCAGTGTTCAAACTTAGCAATCTTCGCCTTGATCTTTTTCAGAAGACTTGCAGCCACTTCCCTGATTGTCTTGATGTCCGTCTTGGATAGATCGTCCCGGAAAAGCATTTCATACAGAGAAATCCCCTCGTCATTCTCAAAGCCCTCACGTACATATCGCTGTTCCTCCTTATCCAGACTGTTGGCTAGATCCATCAGGTCCATAACGATCTTTTCGATATCTAAGGAGATGTACTGCCTGTTTCTGATTTATGTAATTATGTTCACGGATATGCTGGCACGGTGCATCAGCTCTGCATTGGAAATATCGCGCTCTATCATCTTCTGCATCAGGAGTTTATAACTAACAGCCATATCATCAGCCTTCTTATTATTACTCAGTTAATTCATTTTATCACGATTCTGTGAAATAACCAATGATTGTATTTTATATTTTGGGCATCCTGGAGTTTTTCATAAAATCTCATTTTCTTTCGTTCAAACTGGCCCCAGTGGGTGGTGGAGAAAGAAATTTTTCGGATGCCATCATTTTGCTCCTCCATCGAGGCTATCATAAGAGGGGCAGATATATCCTTCAAAAACCTTGGCTTATAATAGTCTCTCATTCTCATGGTTGGTGGAAAGGTAGAACAGTTTTTTCTCCAGTAGATCATTGAAGACGGGTTGACCGTCTCTAAATGGATGATCAGAGAAATATATGAAAACATCATAGGAATTAAAGGAGCGCTGTTTCTTCTGCCACTGGAAATATAAGGAGCGTAACGAGCTTATGGCAAAGATGCAATATCAGACGAACAATCTACGCGTGGATCCAACGAATAAGGCCATGTTCGCAGATTAAGCCAGCGATGTCAAGCACAGGGCGGATATCAGAGATCTCAGCATCGGAGTCTTCAAAGACGTCTACACCATCGACATCATTATCAAGAACGGCGTTTTGTCAAATATAGTTGAAGATTCAAATGTATATCTATACAGAACACAACACATCTAAGAGCGGCGCGAGGATTCTGTTCAAAGCTTAGTTCTCAGCCTTTGACAAGGACCGCCATTACATCAATAACTTCTAAATCAAGCAGTAGATCTATATAGCTGGATACAACGACAATTTTGATACCCAGCAGACCGTCGTAATCCACGAAAGCTTCAAAGAGACGATTGAAATCCCCGTTAAAACACAGGAAAAAACGGCATAGCTTACATCCCTGTGAGCTATGCCGTCTTCTTTTTTAGAGATAGGCACTATCCCTAAGTCACACGGACAAATGGCCGCGCCTCTGTTTTTTATTTTCGTCTGTTTTTGTTCCCCTATTTTTTCAACAGTGCTTTCAGTTTACGATTCTCTTCCTCCAGCTTTTCCGCACGGGCCCGTTCCTTGGCCAGTTCCTCGCGCAGCTCGTTTTTCTCCCGTTCGATGATGCGCTGC
>CACZPX010000221.1 GCA_902783095.1 uncultured Lachnospiraceae bacterium | reverse complement strand
ATGAGCGGCCTGAAAAGGACGCACAGATGTACAGAACTCTCCAGTGCGAACATCGGAGAGACCGTTACCGTGATGGGCTGGGTCCAGAAGAGACGCAATCTGGGCACGCTGATCTTTGTGGACCTGCGGGACCGTACGGGCCTGCTGCAGCTGATCTTTGACGAGACCCAGCTGTCCAAAGAGGACTTTGACAAGGCCTACGCCCTGCGCAGCGAATACGTGATCGCCGCGGTCGGCGTGGTGGAAAAGCGCTCCGGCGCCGTCAACGAAGCCTTAAAGACCGGCGATATTGAAGTACGCGTGAGCAGCCTGCGCGTTCTGTCGGACGCGGAGACCCCGCCTTTCCCCATTGAGGAGAACATCAATACCCGCGAAGAACTTCGCCTGAAATACCGTTACCTGGATCTGCGCCGTCCGGACCTGCAGCGTAACCTGATGCTGCGCGGACAGATCACCAACGAGGTCCGCTCCTTTATGGGCAAAGAGGGCTTTATCGAGATCGAGACCCCCATGCTCACCAAGAGCACGCCGGAAGGCGCCCGCGACTATCTGGTCCCGAGCCGCATGCATCCCGGCACCTTCTATGCGCTGCCGCAGTCTCCGCAGATCTTCAAGCAGCTGCTGATGCTGGCCGGCTACGACCGCTACATCCAGATCGCCCGCTGCTTCCGCGACGAGGACCTGCGCGCGGACCGTCAGCCCGACTTTACGCAGATCGATATGGAGCTCTCCTTTGTGGACGAAGAGGACGTGATGGACGTGAACGAGCGCCTGCTGCATCACCTGTTCAAGACCGTCCTGGGCATCGAGATCGAACTGCCCATCCGCCGCATGCCGTGGAAAGAGGCCATGGCCCGCTACGGTTCCGACAAGCCGGACGTGCGTTTCGGCATGGAACTGCAGGACATCTCCGACATCGCGAAGGACACGCAGTTTTCCGTCTTCGCGGACGCCGCCTCCCAGAAGGGCCGCAGCGTGCGCGGCATCAACGTCAAGGGACAGGGCCACATGCCCCGCAAGAAGATCGACGCGCTGGTGGATACCGCCAAGGGCATGGGCGCCAAGGGCCTGGTGTACATCTGCGTAAACTGCGCGGAGGACGGCGGCCATAAGTCCGGCATCTCCAAGTTCCTCACCAAAGAGGAGATGGACGCCATCGTGAAGCGCATGGACGGCGAACCCGGCGATCTGCTGCTGTTCGTGGCGGACAAGGACGCGGTGGTCTTCAACGTGCTGGGCAGCCTGCGCTTAAAGTTCGGCGCAGAGCTGAACCTGTACGACAAAAACGAGTTCTCCTTCCTGTGGATCACGGAATTCCCGCTGCTGGAGTGGTCGGAGGAAGAAAATCGCTTCATGGCCATGCACCATCCCTTTACCATGCCGGTGGAAGAGGACCTGCCGCTGCTGGAGACCGATCCCGGCGCGGTGCGCGCGCGCGCCTATGACATCACCTTAAACGGCAATGAGATCGGCGGCGGCAGCATCCGTATCCATCAGGCGGACGTGCAGTCCCGCATGTTCAAGGCGCTGGGCTTTACCGAGGAAGAGGCCTATCACCGTTTCGGGTTCCTGCTCGACGCCTTCAAGTACGGCGTCCCGCCTCACGGCGGTCTGGCCTACGGTCTGGACCGTCTGGCCATGCTCATGGCAAAGGCGGACAGCATCCGTGAAGTGATCGCCTTCCCGAAGGCCAAGGACGCTTCCTGCCTGCTGACGAACGCCCCCGACACGGTGGATCAGAAGCAGCTGGATGAGCTGGGCATCGCGATCGTAAAAACCGAAGAAGCGTAATACCGACATGTGCTGCTCCATCGCCGACCCGGGGTGGAGCAGTCTTTCATAAAAACCGTCCGGCAGGCAGACAGCCGCCGGACGCGTCTACAGAAAAGGGAAGACTCTATGAAGATCGTGATCATCGGAAGCGGCAAGGTAGGCAGCAAGATCTCTCAGCAGCTGGCATTGGAAGGACACGACGTCGTGGTGATCGATAACGACGCCGCCAAGATCAACGAACTTTCCAACAACCAGGACGTGATGTGCATCGAGGGAAACGCGGTCAGCTACGACGTACAGCAGCAGGCCGGCGTGGGCGAGTCCGACCTGGTGATCGCCTGCACGGACAGCGACGAGATCAACATGATCAGCTGCCTGCTGGCCAAAAAGCACGGCGCGCAGCGCACCATCGCGCGCGTCCGCAATCCCGAATACTACGATCAGCTGCCGTTCATCAAGGACGAGATGGGCCTGTCCATGGCCATCAATCCCGAGATGATGGCGGCCGACATGATCTCCCGCGTGCTGCTGTTCCCGGCGGCCAACAGCGTGGAGTCCTTTGCCGGCGGCAACGTGGAACTGATGGAATTTGTGATCGCGCAGGGCAATCCGCTGGTGGGCATGTCCCTGATGGACATCAACAACACCTTCCGCGTGAAGGTGCTGATCGTGGCCATCCAGCGCGGCGATGCCGTGATCATCCCCACCGGCCACGACGTGCTGCAGGCCGACGACCATATCTACGTCGCCTCCTCCCACGCGCAGATCCAGACCCTGGTCAAGGACATCGATCTGTTCCGTTCCAAGATCCGCTCGGTCATCATCGTGGGCGGCAGCCGCATCACCTACTACCTGGCCAAGCGCCTGGTAAGCAACGGGATGACGGTCAAGATCATCGAGAACAACCGCGACAAGTGCATCACGCTGGCGCAGGCGCTGCCGCAGGCCATGGTGGTCCATGCGGACGGCTCGGACGAGAACGTGCTGATCGAAGAGGGCATCGGCAATACGGACGCCTTTGTGGCGATGACCGGTCTGGACGAGGTGAACATCATCCTGTCCATCTACGCCAAAAAGCGCGAGGTCCCCAAGGTCATCACCAAGGTGACGCAGCTCACGTTCTACCGCACGCTGGAAAACCTGGGGCTGGACACCATCGTCTCGCCCAAGACCATCACGGCGGACCAGATCCTGCGCTACGTGCGCGCCATGAACGAGAGCCCGGACAGCGACAAGGTGGAAAGTCTGCTGCGCTTTGTGGACGAGCGCCTGGAGGCCGCGGAGTTCATCATCAACAACAGCGCCAAATACGTGGAGATCCCGTTAAAAGACCTGAAGATCAAAAAGGGCTTTCTGGTGGCGAGCATCGTGCGCGGCAAGCGGACCATCATCCCGGGCGGCAACGACGTCTTAAAACTGGGCGATACCGTGGTGATCGTGACCGATCAGCATCCGCTGCTGGATCTGGCCGGCATCTTTGAGTGAGGACGGCCGCCTATGAATCGCAGAATGGTT
>CACZPX010000220.1 GCA_902783095.1 uncultured Lachnospiraceae bacterium | reverse complement strand
GACGGGCGGCAGCCTAAAGGCCAAGGAACTGATCGCCACGGGCCCGGACAAGGGCTTTACGGAGAAGATCGACCAGATCCGCGTGTACTCCGGCGGCAGTTTCGTGACGGTTACGGAGGCGCCGGCCGGGACGGTCTGTGCCCTGCTGGGGCCGGAGCACACCTTTGCCGGCGAAGGCCTGGGCGCGGAGGAGGCCGCGGTCACGCCGCAGCTTGTCCCGGTGCTGCGCTACGAATGCAGGCCGGCGCCCGGCATCGATCCGCACGTGATGTACAAAAACCTGCTGGAACTGTCGGAGGAGGAACCGGAGCTCTCCGTGAGCTGGAACGAGGCCTTAAAGAGCATCGAATGCAAGGTGATGGGAGAGATCCAGCTGGAGGTCCTAAAAAGGATCATAGAGGAGCGCTTTGGCGTGACGGCGGATTTCGGCAAGGGCAGCGTGGTCTACAAAGAGACCATCAAAAATACCGTGGAGGGCGTGGGACACTACGAACCGCTGCGCCACTATTCGGAGGTCCATCTGCTGATGGAACCGCTGCCGCGCGGCGAGGGTCTGGTGATCGATACCGCCTGCCGCACGGAGGTGCTGGACAAAAACTGGCAGCGGCTGGTGGTCACGCACCTGTTTGAAAAGGAACACCGCGGCGTGCTGATCGGCGCGCCGATCACGGATATGCGCATCACCCTGGTAGGCGGCCGCGCCCACGAAAAGCACACGGAGGGCGGCGACTTTCGCGAGGCGACCTACCGCGCGGTGCGCCAGGGGCTGATGCAGGCGCAGAGCGTGCTGCTGGAGCCCTACTACGCCTTTGAACTGACAGTCCCGGCCGAAAAACTGGGCCGGGCTATGAACGATATCGGCCTGATGAACGGCACCATTGAAAACACGGAGACGGCGGAAGGCGTGACCGTGCTGACCGGCCGCGCGCCGGTCGCGGCCATAGGGCACTACGCCACGGAGCTGGCGGCCTATACCGCGGGAACGGGTCAGATCGCCCTGCGGCCGTCCGGCTACGGCGAATGCCACAACGCGGAGGAGGTGATCGCGGCCTCCGGCTACGACCCGGACGCGGACCTGGCCAATCCTTCCTATTCCGTGTTCTGCGCGCACGGCGCGGGCTTCCCCGTGGAGTGGGACCGCGTCAAAGACTACATGCACGTGGAGACCGGTGTGTTAAAGCAGCGGCCTCTGCGGCTCACCAATACGGCGGCGCTGGCGCCCGCAAAAAAGAGCATGGCCGCCGGCGCGGCGCTGGACAAGGAACTGGAGGAGATCTTCCGGCGCACCTACGGGGAGGAGAAGAAACGCAGAAAACCCGGCGCGGAGGGGGAGATCTTCCGCAAGCCGGATAAGGAATACGTCTATAAGGAGAACAAGAAGAAGGGTGCGGACCGCACGCAGTACCTGCTGGTGGACGGCTACAACATCATCTTTGCCTGGGAGGACTTAAAGGACCTGGCGGATGCGAGCATCGACGCGGCGCGCGACATGCTGGCGGACATCCTCTCCAACTACCGCGGCGTGACGGAGCGGGAGATCATCCTGGTGTTCGACGCCTACCGGCTGGCGGGCCACCGGGAAGAGGTGCTGCGCCACGCGAACATCGACGTCGTCTACACCAAAGAGGCGGAGACCGCGGACCAGTATATCGAAAAGACTGCGCACGAGCTGCAGAAGAAGGGGACGGTGACCGTGGCCACCTCCGACGCCATCGAGCAGGTGATCATCTTCGGGGCGGGCGCGGTGCGCATGTCCGCGCCGGAGCTGCGCGAGGAGGTGGAACGCGCCGGCACGCAGATCGCGCAGACGCTGCGGACCCTGCAGAAAGGCCGCAACACGCCCTTTGCGGACGTGGAAAAGCTCCTTGCCGGGGACGGCGCGCATGCCGAAGACGGCAAAAAGGCGTAGCAGACCACATAAAAAAGACAGGGGACCGGCACCCGGCTGCCGGGCAAGAAGGGACTTGCAACGGCAACCGTTCTGCGGTAGAAATGAAGGAGCGGCATGAGGGGAGAACGTTCTTGAAGAAGTTTCTGGACCATTTCAAGTATATCTGGGTCTTTGCAGGATATTACCTGGCGATGGCGATGATCATCGTCCTGATCTCACAGTATTTAAAGGATAAGGGGCTGACGGCCGCGCAGATCGGCGTGGTGGTCGGCGCCGCGACGGTCTTTTCCATGGCGATGCAGCCTTTGGTGGGGGCGGCGCAGGAGCTGATCCCCAGCAAGATCGCCACGGCCGCGACGCTGGCCATCGCCGGCGTGACGGGCATGCTGTTCGCCTACTCGGACTCCTACATTATGATGGTGCTGCTCTACGGCGTCACCATGGGCCTGTTCTACTCCGTGGAGCCCTACCTGGACCGCCTGGCGGTGGAGGCGCCCCATTCCTACCGGAGTCTGCGCGGCGGCGGGACCGTTGGCTTTGCCATAGGCGCGCAGATCTGCGGGCTCATCTACGAGCACATCTCCCCGATGATGCTCTACTGGCTCTACATCTTTTTTTCCGCGACCGCGATCGTCTGCATGGTCTGCTCGCGCGGCGTGGGAGAGGGCCTCAAACGCGAAAAGAAAAAATACGGAAAAGAGGTCTTCGGCAACGCCATGCTGTGGAAATACATGGTGATCCTGGCCTTCTTTTACGTAAACTGCAACCTGAATATCACGTTTTTGCCGATCTTTTATACTTCGCACGGCGTGAGCGAGTCCGGCTACGGCATGATCCTGCTTCTGGCCACGCTCATGGAACTGCCCGTGATCTGGTCGGCCAAAAACTTTATGGAACGGTTTTCCAACACGACGCTGATCACGTTCGTTTTTCTGCTGCAGATGGTGCAGTTCGGCGTGTACGTGCTGGTGCCGGTCACCGCGGTGCGGGCGGCTGCCTCTGTGCTGCTGCGTTCCTCTACCACCATGATCATGGTGATGGTCAATCTGAAGGTTTTAAACAGCATCGTCAAGCCGGAGTACGTGCTGAGCGCGCTGACGCTCTGCTACGCCGTGCCCAAGAACCTGATCACCGTGGTGATGCAGTACGTGGGCGGGCGCATCATCGACGCGATGTCCTACGAGAGCATGTACCTGATGCTGATCTGCGTGGCGGCCGCGGGCGTGCTGTGCGCCAGACTGTTTAAGATCCCCACCGCGAAGAGCCGCGAGGCCCTGTTCGACTGAGCTTGCTGTCATCCTGAGCGGAGTGCGCGAAGCAAACGGAGTCGAAGGATCTGACCGGACATTGAGACAAAGGAGACTGCGAAGTGGCATTTGAAAAGAATCATAAAACCGCGAGCGGCGCCATCGTCCTGACGGAGGGAACCGTCTGGAAGCGGATGATCGCCTTTGCGTTTCCGCTGTTTCTGGGACAGCTGTTTCAGCAGCTCTACCACACCGCGGACACGATGATCGTGGGCCGCGGCCTGGGCAAGCACGCGCTGGCGGCGGTCGGCTCCACCGGCAGCCTGATGTTCCTGATCATCGGCTTTTTCAACGGCCTGGGCATCGGCGCCGGCGTGGTGACGGCCCGTTACTTCGGCGGAAAGCGCGTGGACGAGCTGAAAAAGTCCATCCATACGTCCATCGTGATGGGCCTTCTGGGCAGCGCGCTCATCACCGTGATCGGCGTGACGCTCACGCCGGTGTTTCTGCGCTGGATGCGCACGCCGGACGACACGCTGCCGCTTGCGACGGCCTACCTGCGCGTGATCTTTTCCGGCGTTTCGGCCACGGTGATGTACAACATCTTCGCGGGGATCCTGCAGGCGGTGGGCGATTCCCGCCACCCGCTGTACTACCTGATCACGTCCTCGCTGGTGAACGTGGTGCTGGACATCCTGTTCGTGATCGTGATGGGCGGCGGCGTGGAGATGGCGGCGCTGGCCACGGTGCTCTCGCAGCTTACCAGCGCGGTGCTGTCCCTGGTCCGTCTGATGAAAAAGAGCCCGCCGGAGTACACCGTCACCCTGCGGGAACTGCGCATCGACCGGCCTACGCTGCGGCTCATCTTAAAGAACGGCGTGCCCACCGGCATCCAGAATTCCATCAATTCCCTGGCAAACGTGATCGTCCAGAGCAACATCAACGTGTTCGGCAGCACGGTCATGGCCGGCGTGTCCGCCTTTTCCAGCCTGGAGGGCTTTGCCTTCCTGCCCATCGGCAGCATCTCCATGACGCTGTCCACCTTTGTGAGCCAGAACATCGGCGCGCAGAAATACGACCGCGTCAGGGAAGGCGCGCGCTTTGGCGTGATCGCGGCGCCGCTTCTGTCGGAAGCGATCGGCCTGATCATGACGCTGATCATGCCGTTTCTCATCAGCCTGTTCGACTCCGACCCCGGCACCATCGCGGCCGGCGTGGCGCGCGGACGCATCTGCGCCCCGCTGTTCATCTTATGCGCGTTTACGCACAGCGTGAGCGGCATCCTGCGCGGCGCGGGCAAGTCCGCCTTCCCGATGTACGTGATTCTAAGCTGCTGGTGCGTGCTGCGCGTGACCTATATCACGGTCGTCGTGCAGTTTGTGAACGACGTGACGGCGGTCCACTGGGCCTTCCCGCTCACCTGGTTCTTCTCGGCCGTGATCATGCTGTGGCTGTACTTAAAGACCGACTGGGTACACGGCTACCCCAAAAAGAAGACCGTTTAACGTCATCCGGAACGGAGTCGAAGGATCCATACCAAGACAAGGAGGAAGTTATGAAGATCAGAGAAGGCTACATGGTTTTTAAGGGACTGAAGACCTACTGGCGCATTGCGGGCGAGAGCGACGGCACCAAAAAGCCGATCATCTTCCTGCACGGCGGCCCCGGCTCGTCCCACAACTATTTTGAAGTACTGGACGATCTGGCGCTGGAGGGCCGCGAACTGGTGATGTACGACCAGATCGGCTGCGGCAATTCCCCCGCGCCCGGCAGGACCGACCTGTTCAACCGGGACACCTGGGTGGAGGAACTGATCGCCCTGCGTAAGGAACTGAATATTAAAGAGTGCCACATTCTGGGCCAGTCCTGGGGCGGCATGCTGCTGCTGGAGTACGTCTGCGGCGAGCATCCGGAAGGCATAAAGAGCATCATCCTGTCCTCCACGCTGCCGGAAGTCCCGCTGTGGAACGCGGAGCTGCACCGCCTGGTGTCGGAGCTGCCGCAGCACATGCAGGACGCCATCGCAAAGGCGGAGGCGACCGGCAATTACAGCGATCCGGACTACATCGCGGCCAACGATGAGTACATGCTGCGCCACTGTGCGCCCGTCTGGACCGACAAGGATCCGGAGTGCCTGACCCGCCCGAAGGGCAGCGGCCGCGAGGCTTACGTGACGGGCTGGGGCGAGAACGAGTACACGCCCACCGGCACTCTGCACAACTACAACCGCACGCCCGATCTGCCGAACATCAAGGTGCCCACGCTGATCACCAATGGCATCTACGATCTGTGCACACCCGTGGTCGCGAAGTTCATGTTCGACAACATCCCCGGCGCCAAATGGGAACTGTTCAACCACAGCCGCCACATGGCCTTTGCGGAGGAGAACGAGAAATACAAAAAGATCCTGTCGGCCTGGCTGGCCGCCAACGACTGACGGCGTAACGTTTCGCACAGTGACAAAGAAAAAGGAGAAGACCATGGTTTCTTTTGAATCGGATTATATCTGCGGCGCGCACCCCTACGTGCTGGAAAAGCTCGCGCAGACCAACATGGACGCGCAGTCCGGCTACGGTTTTGACAAGTACACGGCCTCCGCGGCGGAAAAGATCGCTGCGGCCTGCGAGCTGCCGGACGCCCAGGTGACGTTTTTATCCGGCGGCACCCAGACCAACGCCATCGCGATCGATGCGCTGTTAAGGAGCTACGAGGGCGTGGTGGCCGCGGCCACCGGCCACGTGAACGTGCACGAGTCCGGCGCCATCGAGCATACGGGGCACAAGGTCCTGACGCTGCCGTCCTATGAGGGCAAGATGAAGGCGGAGGACTTAAAGCAGATGCTCGTCACCTACTACGGGGACGAGACCGCGGAGCACATGGTGCGCCCGGGCATGGTCTACCTTACCTGGCCCACGGAGCTCGGCACCGTGTATACCAAAGCGGAGCTCAACGCCATCGCGGATATCTGCCATGAATACGGCATGCCGCTCTACATCGACGGCGCGCGCCTGGGCTACGGCCTGGCGGGCAAGGGCGTGGACCTGACCCTGCCGGAGATCGCCCGCATCGCGGACGTGTTCTACATCGGCGGCACCAAGGTCGGCGCGCTCTGCGGCGAAGCGCTGGTGTTCACCAACACAACCAGCCGGATCACTTTATGGCCTTTATCAAGCAGCGCGGCGCGCTCTTTGCCAAGGGCCGCTTATGCGGCGTGCAGTTTGACGCGCTGTTTACGGGCGGCCTGTACTTTAAGATCGGGCAGTACGCCGTCGACATGGCGGAACGCTTAAAGGACATCTTCCGCAGCAAGGGCTATGCCTTCCATCCGGAGACGCCCACCAACCAGCAGTTTATCGTGATGCCCAACGAGAAGATCGCGCCGCTCCGCGAAAAGGTGCGCTTTGAGATCTGGGAAAAGCTGGACGAGGCCAACACCGTGGTGCGTTTTGTGACAAGCTGGTCCACCAGCCAG
>CACZPX010000219.1 GCA_902783095.1 uncultured Lachnospiraceae bacterium | reverse complement strand
TGTCCTTTCTGGGCGTGGCGCCCTGCGTGGACCTCTACTGCAACGGAGCGTTTGCCGGCTATGCGGAGGGGAGCCACAATACGGCGGAATTCGACCTGACCGCGTTTCTGCACGAGGGCGAAAACGAACTGCTGGCCGTGGTGCACCGCTACTGCACGGGCAGCTACCTGGAATGCCAGGATATGTTCCGCAATACGGGCATCTTCCGCGACGTGCTGCTGCGGATCACCGCGCCCGTGGACATCCGCGACATCGACTTAAAGACGGAGCAGAACGCGGACGGGACCTGGAACGCGGCGGTCTGCTGCGACCTGTACGACGATGCGGCCGCAAAGGCGGTCTTTGCCTGTCTGCGGGCCGGCGGGCAGCCGGTGCCGGTGCTGAAGGCGGTACTGGAGGGGCCGGACGGCTTTGCACCCGTGCATGCGGAGGCCGTTATTGAAGACAGCCATGCGGCGCTGCGCCTGGAAGGGCTTGCGGTAAAGGCCTGGAACGCGGAGATGCCCACGCTGTACGACCTGTATCTGGAACTGCCGGGGACCTGCGTGCGGCTGCGCGTGGGCTTTAAGACCGTGCGCATCGACGGGACGGTGTTCCTGTTCAACGGAAAAAAGGTGAAACTGCACGGCGTGAATCATCACGACACCAGCCCCACGGGGGGCTACGTGCTCACGCCGGAGGAGATCGAGCGCGACGTGCTGCTGTGCAAGGAATTCAATATTGACACCGTGCGCACCAGCCACTATCCGCCGGACCCGCTGCTTCTGGAACTTTGCGACGAGGCGGGCCTCTACGTGGTGGACGAGGCGGACCTGGAGACGCACGGCACCTTCTATCACCGGCTGCCGCCGGACTTTGACCTGATCAGCAACGATCCCGCCTGGGCGGCGCACTATCTGGACCGCGCGGAGCGGCTGTATATGAGAGACCGCCTGCATGCCTGCGTCACGCTGTGGAGCCTGGGCAACGAGGCGGGCGGCTGCTACTGCCAGGACCGCATGTATGAGTGGCTCAAGGCGCGGACCGATATCCCCGTGCACTACGAGGGCGCCATCCACTGCGACCGCCATGCCTACGACGTGGCGAGCCAGATGTACCCGCACCACAGCGTGCTGCACACGGTGGGCGAGCACAGGCACGAGTTTCCGGAACTCAACGACCGGCCGTACTTTCTGTGCGAGTATATCCACGCCATGGGCGTGGGACCCGGCGGCGGGGAGGAATACTGGAACGAGATCTACCGCTACGACAATCTGATGGGCGGCTGCGTCTGGGAGATGGTGGACCACGCCGTGCAGCAGCCGGACGGCGGCTACACCTACGGCGGCGATCACGGCGAGTGGATGCACGATGGGAACTTCTGCGTGGACGGCCTGTTCTATCCGGACCGCACCCCGTCCACCGGCGCGCTGGCCGTACGGCATCTGTACCGGCCGATCCGCGTGACCCGGCTGGAAGGCGACGTATTTGAGATCTTCAACACCTGCAGCTTTTCTTCCGGCCTGCGCTACGGCCTGAAACTTATCTGGAGCGACGGGACCGAAGAGATGCTGGACGTGGACGCCGGCCCCGGCGAACGGCAGACCGTGACCCTGCCGGTGCAGGAGCATACCGATGCCTGCGACGCGCTGGGGCTGGATACGCTGCTCACCATCGAGACCATTGATTTTTACGACTGCACGGCGGTCGATACCAGCCAGATCGAACTGAAGCGGAACCTGCAGACGGCGGAGGAGGCGCCCGGGACCGTGCCGCTCCACAGCGTGCTGGAGCTGGAAGACGGCAAGCCGGTGATCCGGCTGGATGCGCTGGCAAAGGCCTGCGGGCATGAGGAAACGCCCGCGGAGGCCGTACGCTTGACGGCGTCCGACCCCTATACCGTTTTGTTCCGTGCGCCTACGGACAACGACCGCGACCTCACCAGCAAGGCGCAGCTTGGCCGCTATATCACCGCGAAATGCCGCGTGCAGGCGGTGGAGGAGACCGCGGACCGGCTGTGCGTGACCGCGCAGATCGCGGTGCCGCAGACCTTTGACGGCAGTTTTGAGGCCGGCATCGTCAACGACGGCCAGCCCGTGGGCATGGTGAGCACCTTAAAGAAGGGCGTGCTGGCGGCCGATCCCGGCGCGGCAAACGGCGCGGAAGGAGAGGCCTGCGGCCTGCTCACCGTGACGGATACCTACCGCCTGACGGACAAAGGCCTGCTGGTCACCTCGGTGATCGCACCGGCGGAGGGGACCGATCCGGTGCTGCTGCCGGCCTGGCTGCCGCGCTTCGGCAAGGCTTTTGTGCTGCCGGCTTCCTATGATGAGGCAGGATGGTTCGGCCGCGCGGGGGAGACCTACGCCGACATCCGGGACCATCAGCCGATCCGCCAGTGCTACGCGTCCGTGCGGGACATGACGGAGCCCAACATCCGCCCGCAGGAGAGCGGCAACCGGATGGACTGCCGCCGCGTCACCCTGGAGGGCGGCCCGGTGCGGGTCACCTTTACGGCGCTGGAACAGCCGTTTGAGCTGGGGATCAAACCGTACACGGACATGGCGCTTTTAGCCATGAAGCACTGTTCGGACGAAGTGCAGACCGGCACGTACGTGACGCTTTCCGCCTTCCAGATGGGCGTCGGGACCGGCAGCTGCGGCCCCGAGACGGACGACGGCTACTGCTATCCGGCGGACGGCACCTACCGGCTGCAGTTTCTGATCACGGCCGGAGACTGACGGTGCGCGATCGAAAAGAGAACGCAAACAACGATAAGAATACGAAAAGCCACGCGAGCGGCTTATAAAACGCCAAACAGGAGGAAGATCATGGAACTCTTGCAGCTTCTGGAACAGAACAGGGATTATATCATTGAGCAGCGCCGCTGCTTTCACAGTCACCCGGAGATCTCCTGGCAGGAGGAGAACACCATGGTGCGCATCGAGGCGGAACTGGACGCGATGGGCGTGGAGCATGAGCGCGTGCCGCACGGCGGCGTGCTGGGCTTTATCCACGGCGCAGGCCCCGGCAAGACCGTGCTGCTGCGCGCGGACATCGACGCCCTGCCCGTGCAGGAGGCGGCGGAGAACCTGAAGGGGCCCAAGGCCTGCGTATCGGAAAACCCCGGCGTCTGCCATGCCTGCGGACACGACGGCCATATCGCCGGGCTGCTGGGCGCGGCAAAGATCCTAAGTGAAAACCGGACGGGTTTTAACGGCGACGTGGTGCTGATGTTCGAGGAGGCCGAGGAACTGATGGAGAACGTCCTGAACCTGCAGGACCGCATCCGCGCCCGTGGCATCCAGGTGGACACGGCTGCCGGCCTGCACCTGTACGCGGCGCTGGATACCGGAAAGATCGCGATCCTGGACGGCAACACCATGTCCGGCGCCTATCTCTTCCACGTAAAGATCAACGGACGCGGCGGACACGGGTCCCGGCCGGATCTCTCCGTGAGCCCCATCGAGTGCTTCACGGCGGTCTACGCCGCGCTGATGGGCGGCCGCATGCGCAAGGTCTCGCCGTTTGACATGTTCACCCTGTCCATCTGCAGCGTGAACGCCGGCAATACCCACAACGTGATCCCGGACGAGCTGCGCTTTGCGGGCAGCTGCCGGTATCTGAACACGGAGACCGGAAAGTGGTTCAAACAGTTCCTTGCGGAGACGCTTGACAGGATCTGCCCGCTGTACGAGTGCGGCTGGGAGATCGAAAAGGAGAGCGGTCCCGCGCTGCCCGTGTACAACGATCCCGCCTGCGCGGCAGCAGGAAGGGAGGCCGTGGCCGCGCTTTTCGGCGGCGCGTGCCTGGAGACCGTTGAGCCCTGGATGGCCTCCGAGACCTTTGCGGAGACGCTGGCCATCTGGCCCGGCTTCTTTGCCCTGGTTGGCATCCGCAGCGAGGAGAAGGGGACCGGTGCGGCGCACCACAATCCCAGATTTGATATCGACGAGGACGCACTGATATACGGCGCCGGCACGCTGCTGGCCTACACGCTGAAAGTGCTGGCCTGAGCGCCCCGTGCCGCCCCGTGGCAGAACCGACAGAGGAGACGGCGGCGGACAGCCCGCCGAAAACCGGAGTATGATGTGCAAAAGAGCAAACGATATGGATCATAACGGCAAAAAGGGCCGTGAGAAAAGGACGCTTCGCCTGCGGGCGGCCGCGCTGGCGGCGGCGCTGCTCCTGCTTGTTTCGGGCTGCGGCAGCTCGGCGGAAAAGTCGACGGCACAGCCCGTGCAGACCCTGCCCAGCGTGACGGTCGATCTGACGCAGGACGCGGACACCGGCACGGCGCCGGAACAGGAGACGAC